>NZ_JACKYY010000003.1:35000-118437 GCF_015100075.1 Acidithiobacillus sp. HP-11 | reverse complement strand
GTGGGCTCGGAGATGTGTATAAGAGACAGAAGTCGCCTATACCATGCAGAACCACTGGGACGGCATTCTACGTTGGTTCGAGAGCCATCTGAGTAACGGCACTCTGGAAGGTTTCAACAGTCTGCTCCAGTCCGCCAAATCCAGGGCACGGGGCTATCGCACCCACAAGAATTTTATTAACATGGCTTACCTCGTACTGGGTAAGCTGGATCTCAAGCTACCCACTTAAAACAGCGAGGAACCTGGCAGATTTGGTGCGTGCCCATAAAATTACTCGCGAAGAGGCAATGCGCCGGGTGCAGAACAAAGACAGTTTTATGAATGTGGCCTGAGGAATATTGAATGTCTGTACTGGATGATCTGCTGGCATTGATGGTCGAAAAAAACGGTTCTGATTTGTATCTGACTGTGGGTTCTCCGCCGGTCATGAAAATTGATGGACGCGCCGTAAATCTGGGTACAGATATGTTGAAACCCGGGCAAGTGCTCAGTCTCGCCAAGGAAATTCTGGGGATGGAGCGTCTGCAGGAATTTCAGCACGAAAAAGAAATCAACATGGCTATTTCAGCTACAGGCATCGGGCGTTTTCGGGTCAATGGATTTTATCAGCGTGGTGAACTGAGTTTTGTGTTGCGTGCCATTAAAACCCAAATCCCGACCCTGGAGCAGCTCAAATTGCCACCCATTCTGAAGGATCTCGCCATGACTTCGCGAGGTCTGGTGCTGTTTGTGGGCGCGACCGGTTCGGGTAAAAGTACCTCATTGGCTTCCATGATTCAGTATCGTAATCAGAATGCTGCCGGTCATATCCTGACCATCGAAGATCCTATTGAATTTATTCATAAGAATCAGAAATCGATTGTCAATCAGCGGGAAGTCGGCATAGATACGCTTAGTTATGAAAGAGCACTGGAAAATGCCCTGCGTGAGGCGCCTGATGTGATTTTGATTGGTGAGGTGCGTAATAGGGATACAATGGATCACGCCATGGCCTACGCAGAAACCGGGCACTTATGCATGTCTACCCTGCATGCCAATAATGCCAACCAGGCCATTGAACGCATCATCAACTTTTTCCCCGAAGATCGGAAAAAGCAGTTGCTGATGGATTTATCCCTGAATCTGAAAGCCGTTGTTTCCCAGCGACTTCTGCCCATCAAGGGGCAGGCGGGACGTATTGCCGCCATTGAGGTGTTGATTAATACGCCGGCGATTGCTGATCTTATCTACAAAGGCGAAGTCGGAATGCTCAAGGAAGCCATGGGTCGCACCAATGATGTGGGCATGCAAACCTTTGATCGGAGTCTGCTGAATTTATACGCTCAGGGTTTGGTGGAATATGAAGATGCGCTCCGTGCCGCCGATTCTCAAAATGATTTACGTTTGGCTATCAAGCAGGATTGCTTGCGTCGCGGTTTGGATGACCCAGGGGTTAAGCATTCTTCCGAGGATAAGTGGCAAATATAGCGGGAAGCCCTGTGTTTTGGTTTCTGGATGCACTAGCAGCCTTGGTTCTCCTGGCCTGGCTGGTGCTGTTTTTTGCCCGGGGATTTTTCTGGCGCGCTGATCAGCGCTTGCCGGCGCTCTCCGCAGAATTCCTGAAAGCCGCTGAAACCACTACCGCCGGTCTTCCGGCGGTGACGGCCATTGTCCCGGCACGTAACGAGGCCGAAGGCATCGGACCCTGTGTAACAGCTTTGCTGCGCCAGAATTATCCGGGAGAGCTGCGGGTCATCGTAGTGGATGATCAAAGTGAGGACGGAACTGCACAGCGTGCGAAAATAGCCGCTGAAAAGGCAGGGGCTTCAGATCGTCTGCAGGTTCTCAGTGGAACAACGCTACCCGAAGCGTGGGCGGGCAAAGTCTGGGCCATGCACCAGGGTGCGCTGGCTGCTGAGGATGTGTCACTGCTGTGGTTTACCGATGCGGACATTGTCCATGGTCCTGATGTGCTCACCCGCTTGGTGGCCCTGCAGCAGCGTGCAAACCGCGCATTGGTGTCGCTGATGGTGATGTTGTCCTGTCACAGTTTCTGGGAGCGCCTGCTGATCCCGCCCTTCATTTTCTTTTTTCAGATGCTTTATCCTTTTCCCTGGGTGAATGATCCGCGCCGCAAGCTGGCTGGAGCCGCAGGCGGGTGCATGTTGTTGCGGCGGGATTTACTGATGCAGGCAGGGGGCTTTGCTGCCATGCGCGGGGCCTTGATTGATGACTGTACGCTGGCTGCCTTGTTGAAAACTCAGGGCCCGATTTGGTTAGGGTTGGGTACCGAAAGTTACAGCCTGCGTGACTATCGTTTTCTCGGCGAAATATGGCGGATGGTGACACGTTCGGCCTACGTGCAGCTGGAGTTCAGTCCATGGCGGCTGTTGACGGCGACAGTGGCCATGCTTTTTCTTTATGCCGTACCACTGATTTTGTTGATTGCCGGATGCTGGGAGCAGCAATGGCTAGGGCTGATCCTGTCGGCATTGACCCTGGCCCTGATGTTCAGGGCTTATTTACCCAGCGTCCGCCTCTATGCACAGAACAGCCTCTGGGTTTTGACCTTGCCCCTTGCAGCCATGCTTTACATGCTCATGACGCTGGATTCTGCACGCCGTCACTATCTGGGCAAAGGGGGCGCCTGGAAAGGGCGCCACTACGACCAGTCTGGAGAAAAAAGCTGATGAATGGCTCAGGAAAAGCCGGGTTCTTATCGATAATGCAGCAGATAACGCCATTCAAAAGCCATTTTTGCGGCATGCCAGAGGGGATTGGGGAGAACGCTGGCGTGGTCCTTATTGCGAAACACCATGATGCCGCTGTCCAGCGCATCCACAATGCACACCAGCTCAGCCCGGAAAGGCTTGTCAGAAGCCTTGTTCTGGAGACTTAAAACCGCATTGTGCACGGCGGCTTCGGCCTGCAGGTCGGCGGTATGGCCCTGCTTGGGCAGCCAGTCCGGACTGTTGGCGTAGGATCCCGCATCGCCCACCACAAAAACCCCCGGATGTCCGGGAACCTGACAGTACTCATCCGCCTGGATAAATCCACCGGTCGAAAGCGGTAAACCGGATTGTTGTGCCCAATCAGGCCCCGTCATGCCGGGCATGAAGAGAATCAGATTTGCCGCGATTTCGCCACCTTCCGTCATGACTTTATCTGCAGAAAATCCAGTGATTTTATGACCGAGATGCGTCTTGATCTGGCGTTTTTCCATTTCGGCCAGCAATCCGGTAACTGCTTTGGCACCCAGGCGGTTACCGGGTTCGGTCATGGGATTAAAAAATACCAGATCAATCTGTTCACGCCTACCGGTTTTGCGCAGATAGCTATCAATGCCAAACAGGAGCTCAAAAACCGGCCCGCCGCGCACAGCGGTGGGCTCCTGGGGATTACCGGCAAAGCCAAAGGCGATAGTGCCCTTGTCCAGGGCCGCCAGTCGGTCACGAATTTGTTCGGCGACTTCAATACCGTCACAAATAGCCAGGCTATGTTCGATGCCCGGCAATTTGCGCAGACCCCGGCCACCGCTGGCAATCATCAAAATATCGTTGACTATTTCACCCTGATCAGTAACCACCGTCCGACCTGCGTCGCGCAATTCCGTCACCCGCCCGGCATGGAAATGCACATTTTTGCGCTGAAAAAACCGGTCCAGGGGGATGCGGAGCTGCTCACCCTGACGGAGACCGGTGGGAATCCAGATCAAACTGGGGTAATAAATGAACTCTGCCTTGGGGGCGATGAGGGTGATTTCGGCATCGGGTAACTGCCGGCGAATTTGCCGCACGGCGGTCAAACCCCCAAATCCTGCTCCTATAATGCTGACTTTGTGCATGTTATCGGTCCTCGTTCATGGGTTTCCATATAAAAGCATCCATTTCGATGCATGAGTATATCGCAAAACCTTTTCCGGGATATTGCACCATAACGGAAGGCAGCATACCGAAAAGTCTTATCCTAAAAACGGCATCTGCCGTGGGTGCTTTGCAGCGACTTTTGTTTTGAGCCGTTGTTGTTCTTGGCGAAATCCTGCGCCCGTCAGGAGAGCTGTTTGAGCCCGCAGGGCGAGTTCTCTCCTGACAGCAGGATGAGCCCTAGAACAACAGGCGAGGAACAACGGAGCAAAAAGCACCCACGGCAGATGCCGTTTATGGATCAACTTGTGCGTCGATACACCAGATCATAAACACTGTGTCCGAGTTTTTCGCCACGACGTTCAAAACGGGTCGGAATACGATTGGCGGGTCGCTCCGAAAAGCTATTTCCAGAATCCGTATTTATCAGGCCCTGGGTCTGATTGAGGACGGTCAGCATTTGTTCTGCATAATCAGCCCAGTCCGTTGCCAGTTGTAATTCTCCACCCGTTTTGAGCAGGCGCTGCAAAGTGTTTGCGAACTCAGCCTGAATCAGACGGCGTTTTTGTTGCCGGGTTTTCGGCCAGGGATCGGGAAACTGAATGATGATGCGCGCAAATAAAGCATCTGGCAGGGTTTTCATCCAGGCCGCGACATCATCATGAACAAGACGGATATTATCAATGCCCGCATTTTCCATCTGCAACAAGAGAGAACCGACCCCTGGAGTATGTACTTCTGCACCAATAAAACCCTGTTCGGAATGTGCGGCGGCAAGGGCGGCAAGATGTTCTCCGTTGCCAAAACCAATTTCCAGGGTGATGGCCCGTTGCCCATTCCAGGGATCCTGCCAGGGTTCCCGGGTTGGGATTTGCAGGACAGGGAGGGCATCCCGAATCACCCGACGTTGTGCGGCGGTAATACGTCCCTGGCGTAATACAAAACTGCGAATCGGGCGTTGCCCGGTATTGAGCGCTTCTTCCATGACAGGCATTATAACCCGTTTAATGTGCAGGCCTAGAGAGGAGAGCAGGCATGGAACATCCCCTGGTCGGGGTGGTAATGGGCAGCAACAGTGACTGGGAAGTCATGGTCGCTG
Source organism: Acidithiobacillus sp. HP-11 (assembly GCF_015100075.1). Classification (NCBI taxonomy): domain Bacteria; kingdom Pseudomonadati; phylum Pseudomonadota; class Acidithiobacillia; order Acidithiobacillales; family Acidithiobacillaceae; genus Acidithiobacillus; species Acidithiobacillus sp. HP-11. The sequence goes on along the minus strand of NZ_JACKYY010000003.1, from coordinate 113,496 downwards.
CGACAGAACAACTGCAGGCATTGAATATTCCCCATGAAAAGCGGGTGGTTTCGGCGCATCGAACCCCGGACCTGCTTTTTGATTATGCCGCGACGGCCGCATCCCGGGGGCTGCGCTGCATTATTGCCGGAGCGGGCGGCGCTGCCCACCTGCCGGGGATGCTCGCCGCCAAAACCCTCTTGCCGGTATTGGGTGTGCCGGTGCCTTCCCGACACCTTAACGGCATGGATTCACTCCTGTCCATTGTACAGATGCCCAAGGGCATTCCGGTAGCCACTTTTGCCATCGGCACTGCGGGTGCCGCCAATGCCGGTCTTTTCGCCGCAGCCTTGTTGGCGGCAAGTGATCCGATGCTTGCCCGGCGCCTGCAGGATTTTCGTCACCAACAGGAAGCAGCCGTATTAGCCATGACTTTGCCGGATTCTGAGCCATGATTTTACCCGGTGCCACCCTCGGAATTCTGGGAGGTGGGCAGTTGGGTCAAATGTTTACGCTGGCGGCCCGGCGCATGGGTTATGGTGTATGGGTTCTCGATCCTGATCCGGATTGTCCGGCGGCGGCCGTGGCAGACCGTCATCTTTGTGCACGCTATGATGATTTTTCTGCCTTGGAACTTTTGGCGGATCACTGTGCAGCGGTGACCGCCGAGTTTGAAAATGTCCCTGCCTCGGCCATGATTTATCTGGAAGCGCGAATACCTGTGCGCCCCGGCTCCACGGCGTTGGCCATTGCCCAGGACCGGGCCCGGGAAAAGACCTTTTTTCAGGACCTCGGTCTGGAGGTCGCACCCTTTGCATTGCTCAGACAAGAGGATGATGTGGAGCTTGTGCCACGAAAGCTGAGTTTTCCTGCCATCCTGAAAACTACCCGCTTTGGGTATGATGGCAAGGGGCAACAGAATGTGACCACGGCCAGCGAACTTCCAGCCGCATGGGCCAGCCTGAATACCCCGGAAGCCATTCTGGAGTCACGGATTAAACTGGTGCAGGAGTTTTCCGTAGTGCTGGCGCGTTCAGTGGAGGGGATGATGGTGTTTTATCCCCTGGCAGAAAATCGTCATCACCATGCTGTGCTTGATCTCAGTATTGTGCCCGCCCGAATTCCAGAGGCACTACAAAATCAGGCGCGACAAAGCGCGGCGTGCATTGCTGAGGCGCTGAACTATGTCGGTGTGCTTGCCGTTGAATTTTTTGTGGAGGAAGAGGGCCGTCTGTTGGTCAATGAAATGGCCCCGCGCCCCCACAATAGTGGTCATTATACCATTGATGCCTGTGTCAGCAGTCAGTTTGATCAGCAGGTACGTGCGCTTTGCGGGTTATCCCTGGCAGATACCCGTCTGCTCAGCCCCGTAGTCATGATGAATCTGCTGGGCGATTTGTGGGAAGAAGGCGGACCGGATTGGCAGAAGCTGTTCCAGCATCCGCAAATCAAGGTTCATTTGTACGGCAAGAAGGAAGCCCGCCCCGGTCGCAAAATGGGCCATATAAATGCCTTGAGTTCTGATGTCGAGCGGGCTTTGGCGGTGTTGGAGACGCTGCGCCAGGACTGGAACTGGCCGCGTTAACTGCCTGCCCGCTGAAAAAACGGCAACTGCCGTTTTCAGGATTAAGTCTGAACGCGGCGGCTCAACCACTGGGCGATCAGGAGCAGGACGGCGCAACCCACAAAAAAGGCCATACTCCAGTGGGTGATGGGCCATCCTGCCAGGCTTTTGCTGCCAGCCAGCGCACAGGAACCATGGCCGGATAAGGTCGAGGCTAAATCATTTCCCAAGCCGCCCAGGGCGGGACTACTCTGAAAAACCTGGACCGAAGAGCAGGTTTCTATCTGATCTGCCGCCATCTGCGTCAGGTGCCACTGCCACCCTGCCAGGGCTGCGCCCAGCAGGGCATATAACGCTGCCAATATCCATAAACCCCGGCGTACCGTGCCTTTCCAGAAAAAGCCCATGGTGACAATGACGATGACGGCCAGATCAGCCAGACGTTGGTAAACACAAATGCTGCAAGGTTGCTCACCTTGCGCAAACTGCAGCCACAGCACCAGCGAAAAGACAAGGATGCCAGCCAGAATGACCAGAGCCGCCAGCCAGGATGCGTATCTGGACGCAGTCATTGTGCGTGAATAATTTCTGACCATTGTTTGTTGTTGGGTAAACCAGGGACATAACGAATTTTGCCATCCTGGCGATAGACCAGAAAAGGCACACTGGCTCCGGGAATCCCGAGCACTTCGGCTTCCTTGTTGACCAAAAGCGAAGCATTGAAATTCAGTACATCACTCATTTTATTTTGTACGGCAATGGGCGCAGGATCTATGCCCCCTTCTGGACCATCTTTGGTACTGAATTTATTTTCATTCAGTTTCAGGGCGGCTAGCGGGTCCTTGGCCGCGAGAATGGCGGCAGCTTTACCGGCGCTACTGGGTGTCAGAAAACCTACGGTAATAAATCTGACCTGTATTTGTTTGTTATGGATTGGGTTTTGCAGCCAGGTATAGATTTCATGGCAATAAGGACAATTGGGGTCGTAAAAATCATAAATAATCGGTCCCTTGCTGCCTTCCTGAATGTAATGGGTGTGGGTCAGGGCCTGCCAATAATCCTGATCCCCGTCACTGCCTGTTGCTGGTCCAGCGACGGCAACGGTCGAGGCGCTCTGAACAAGTAGAACCCCCAACAATAAGCAAAGCGTCAGACAAGTCCGGTGCAAATTTTTCAGTGCATGAATCATGGGCATAATTCCTTGTATGCTTCAGTTGTGAGGCAAAATGGATATCATTTGGGCGTGCAGCCCATCAAACATCCCTGGACCCGCCTTTCATGATCCGGGCCTTGTCCCTTTGCCATTCCCGCTCTTTGATCGTTGCCCGCTTGTCATGTTCCTGTTTGCCCTTGACCAACGCTATTTCGGCCTTGGCCCGACCCTGCTTCCAGTACATGGCCAGGGGGACAATGGTAAAGCCCTTGCGTTCCACGCTGCCAATCATCCGATTGATTTGCTCGCGGTGCATCAACAACTTGCGGGTTCGGGTAGGGTCGGGATTAATGTGCGTGCTGGCGGTCAGCAGGGGGCTGATATGCGCACCCAGCAGCCAGAGCTCAGCGTCTTTGACAATGACGTAACTGTCTTTGAGGTTCAGGCGCCCGGCGCGCATGGATTTGACTTCCCAGCCTTCCAGGACGATTCCCGCCTCAAAACGTTCTTCTATGAAATAATCGTGTTTCGCCTCACGATTCAGGGCGATGGTGCTGCTCATTGCACAACTCCCGTGCCAGTCAGCCGATGATTGTACGTGAAAAAAGGGGTATGCAGAAAGTGGCATTGACTTTACATGCCCTCCTGTGGAATTTTTGCGCAGTGCGAAGGGAGGAACATGGTGGAGTCCAGATTGTTGACGGGGCACTTGCTACGACGTCGTACCCGGCAACAGGAGGCTATTCCTGACTGGGCGCTGCTGAATGACATGCAGTCCATTGCCGCATGGCTGGAAACCCGCTTGAGCGCCGCGTCCAGCGAAATTTTACTGGAAAACTATATTTTTGCGGCGGGCCTCTGGCCCCGGCAAATTTTGCGGATATTATGCGACAAAGCCCTGACCGGAGTGGCGGTATATATTACGCTCGATGCCCTGGGTAGTCGCAGCTTTCCCGAAAGTTGGATTAGCGAGCTGCGCCAGTCTGGAGCGCACCTGCATTTTTATCACCGTTTGCAACTGAAGGGGCTGGAAAAGCGCTTGCGGCGTACCCACCGTCGTATTGTCGCGATTGATGGCCAATGGCTGGCCGTTGGTGGCTTTGCCCTGGATGATGAGTGGCTGGATGCCAAACCAGGAAGTCCGCCTTACCGGGACATGCTGTTTGCCTGTCGTGGTGCTCTGGTGGATCGTGGTCGGGAAATATTTTTCCGGCACCGGCCGGAACATCTGCCAGCCCTGCCTGCCGGAGTGAGTGAAGAAATGGCGTTCTCTCCAGAATCCTGGGGCGAAGGGCGATTTCTCGAAGGAACTCCGCCTGCCAGTTATGCGGTGCGCCGACGCTTGTTGGCGGCCATTCGGGGGGCGCGCCAAAGCATCTGGATTGCGACGCCCTACTTCAATCCTGATCCGGTGATATTGCGCAGTATTTATCGGGCGGTGCAGCGCGGGGTGGATGTGCGGCTGCTGCTGGCTGGACGCATTACTGATCATCCACTTTTGCGATTCGGGATTCAGGCGTATTATCAAAAACTGATGCGTAGAGGTGTGCATATATATGAATATCAGGGCGCTTTCCTCCACGCCAAGTACGTATTGGTAGACCGATCCTGGGCGACACTGGGTTCGGCAAATTTTGATTTCCTGAGTTTGTGGTTTAATCACGAGCTCAATCTTGAACTGCGTTTGGCCCGGGTATCCTTGCTGTTGCACGGATTATTTGTGCGTGAATTTGCCATATCCCGAAAAATCGATCCAGAACCCTGGCGTAAACGCCCCTACTGGCGACGTTTGCCGGAATGGTGCCTGGCTCAGCTCGATCGCTGGGTGCAGGCCCATGCCATGGGTCAACGCCGTTATTGAGAGGATGCATGCATCATATTTGTAAAACGGCTGTGTTGCCGTACAGCGCGGGTCAGGTTATGGCCCTGATTGAAGATATTCGTTCCTACCCACAATTTCTGCCCTGGTGTGGCAGAACCCGAATCATTCAGGATCGGGACGAAGAAGTGATTGCCGAAATCACCATTTCTCATGGTGCATTTGGTAAATCATTTACCACCAAAAACCGCTATCAGCGCCCCAAGCTGGCAGAAGTGCGTCTGGTGAATGGTCCTTTTCGTTTTCTGGAAGGATTGTGGCAGCTTGAACCTGACTCCAAGGGCACCAGGGTGACGCTGGATATGCGCTTCGAATTTGCCTCACGGCTGGTGGGCGCGTTTCTGGAGCCCATTTTCAAGCAGGCAGCTGAAACCATGGTGCAGCGTTTTGCGCAAAGAGCGCGCGCTGTATATGGCCCCCCTGCAGCCATTCCGGTAACAGGGGACCGTCCATCTTCTTAGGCTTTCACCCTAAAAACGGCAGTTGCCGTGGATGCTTTTTGCTCCGTTGTTCCTTGCCTGTTGTTCTAAGGCTTATCCTGCTGTCAGGAGAGAACTCGCCCTGCGGGCTCAAACAGCTCTCCTGACGGGCGCAGGACTTTGCCAAGAACAACAACGGCTCAAAACAAAAGTCGCTGCAAAGCACCCACGGCAGATTCCGTTTTTAGATTTATCCGTCTAGGCGTCGGGTTTTTCCGGGCTTTTAACTGTGCCTTTCACATCCCCCTGCACGCCGATGAGCTTGTCGTCCTTGTCAAAAAGGACAATCACCTTGCGAACCTGGGTACTGCTATAGGCTGGCTTATAGCTATAAGAGTAAATCCATTGATGGGGGTGCCAAGGGTCCTTCAGCAGTGGTGAACCCAGAATAGTACGCACTTGCAGCGCATCCATACCCGGATGCAATTCTGCCAGTTGCTGGCTGGTGACGACGTTACCCTGCTGTACGGCAACCCGATAAATACTGCAGGCTCCGAGCGAGAGGGCACAAAAGGTAATCAGGGTAATCAGGCGGAGGCTTCTCATAGTCCTTGTCTTAAGCGTCAGGTACAACTATCCTAAACCATTACGCATGGGAATTGCTACGAGCACATGAACTACGAAAAATTGAATAGTGACGAATTGAAGCGGGCTGGTCTGAAAGCTACATTGCCACGTCTGAAGATTCTCCGCATTTTTGAGGACAGTGACACCCGGCATTTAACGGCGGAAGAAGTGTATCGTCAGTTGCTGGATGCCGGCGAAGAAGTGGGTCTGGCCACGGTCTATCGGGTATTGACCCAGTTTGAGATGGCTGGTCTGGTACGCCGTCATCACTTTGAAGGGGACAAGGCCGTTTTTGAAATGAACGAAACCGGTCACCATGACCATATGGTCTGTACGGCTTGTGGCAAGGTTCTGGAGTTTTTTGATGAGGCGCTGGAAGCCCGTCAAAATGAAATCGCCGGAGCTCAGGGGTTTTTCATCAGCGATCATAGCCTGTATTTGTACGGGACCTGTCTGGGAATGCAGGAATCCGGGGTCTGTTCTTTGCAGGCTCCAGCGGGCAAATAATTTTCTGAACATTTGCAAAGTTAGTTGCTGAGTACCAGATTATCACGGTGGATGATTTCCACCTCGTCAATATCTCCGAATAATTCCAAAAGCGTCTTGCTGCTTTTTCCCATTCTCAGCAGGACATCTTCATAAGCAAAATTCACCAGGCCACGGGCTATTTCCTGTCCTTCCGGGTCGACGCAGCATAACAGATCGCCGCGCTGAAAATCGCCCTCGGCAGCAGTAATCCCTACAGGTAGCAGGCTGCTACCTTTTTCGCGCAAGACCTTTACCGCACCGGCATCCAGATGCAACAACCCGTTGGGGCGGAGCTGACCGACCAGCCAGCGCTTGCGTGCCGCCAGCTTGGCGACGCCGGGCCGAAAATAGGTGCCCAAAGGTTCTCCCGCCCAGATGCGCAGCAAGACATCCTCAGCGCCACCCGGCGCGATGATGGTGGCCGCACCAGATTGTGCCGCACGGCTGGCTGCGTGGACCTTGGTGCTCATTCCGCCGGTGCCGACGGCGCTGCCGCTGCCCCCGGCCATGCCCAGCAGGGCAGGATCCCCAGCCTCCACCTCGGTCAGTAAACGGGCATCAGGGGCTTTGCGGGGATCCTGGTCGTACAAACCCGCCTGGTCCGTCAAAATCACCAGTAAATCAGCTTCCAGCAGGTTGGCAACCATGGCAGCCAGAGTATCATTGTCGCCAAAACGGATTTCGGTGCTGGCAATGGCATCATTTTCATTGATGATGGGAATGACCCCGAATTCCAGCAGCGTACGCAGGGTTGCTCGCGCATTCAGATAGCGATGGCGTTCCTGAAGGTCTTCGTGGGTCAGCAGGACCTGACTGCCGTGAACCCCGCCCCGGCGGAGGAATTCGTTATACACCTGAATCAGTGCTGCCTGGCCGACGCTGGCTGCCGCCTGCAGCTGGTGCAGGGCATTGGGGCGGCTCGTCCAGCCCAGGCGCTCCATGCCGGCTGCCACGGCGCCGGAAGAAACCAGTACGATGTCCAGGCCATGCCGGCGTAGCACCAGCAGTTGTTTGACCCAGGTCTCAATGGCAGGGAGGTCCAGACCTTGGCCATTATTGGTGAGCAGGCTGCTACCGATTTTAATGACCCAGCGCTGGGCATTTTTAAGGTTGCGGCTCATTCATCGTCATCCCAGTCGGCGCTCAAATCATCACCTTCCCACTCTTCCAGATATTTTTCCTCTTCATCGCCCCATTCTTCCGACTGGACTGGATCAGGTGCGGGTGGCAGATCCGGCAGTGCCTGCCAGATGGCGTGGGTGAGGGCATTGCAGCCCGCACCGCTGGCGGCGGAAATCAAAAATGCCGGGCCATCCCAGGAAAGCTCGGCACGAATCGCCTGAAAACGCGCCTCGCCTTCTTCAGCGCTGAACAAGTCGGCCTTATTGACCACCAGCCAGCGTGGGCGCTGGGCGAGGGCGGGGCTGTAAGCGAGCAGCTCTTCTTCCAGGGCGCGAATGTTCCCGGCAGGGTTGCTTTCATCCACAGGAGCCATGTCGACCATGTGCAGGAGCAGGCGGGTTCGACTGAGATGTTTCAGAAAACGGGTACCTAGCCCGGCGCCCTCGGAGGCTCCGGGGATCAGGCCGGGAATATCCGCGAGAACAAAAGATTCGTGGGTCGCCACCCGGACTACACCGAGATTGGGGTAGAGGGTGGTGAACGGGTAGTCTGCTACTTTCGGACGGGCCGCACTGACTGCCCTGATCAGCGTGCTTTTGCCCGCATTGGGCAGGCCCAGCAGGCCGACATCGGCCAGAACCCGCAGTTCCAGGCGAAGATTGCGTTCTTCTCCCGGCGTGCCTTTTTCATATTGACGGGGTGCGCGATTGATGCTGGATTTGAAATGCAAATTGCCGTGTCCGCCGCGTCCGCCTTGAGCGACCAGCAAACGTTCCCCGTCTTCGCGCAAATCACCCAATAATTCACGGGTGTCGTCATCGTAGACCAAGGTGCCCACCGGGACGTGGATTTCCTTATCCAGACCCGCGCGCCCGGTCATTTGTCTACCCGCACCACCATGCCCGGTTTCGGCCCGGTAACGGCGCTGGTAGCGGAAATCTATCAGGGTATTGAGGCTGGCCTGGGCGACGAGGAAAACGCTGCCACCGCGACCACCATCACCACCATCTGGACCGCCAAAGGGGATAAATTTTTCCCGACGAAAGCTCAGGGAGCCGTGCCCACCGGTACCCGAAGCAACATGGATGCGTACTTCATCAATAAACTTCATAAAAAAACCCCGCTCCCGCAAAAACGGGGCGGGGTCCCTCTGCGCAGAGGCCTGTTCAGGCCACGGATACGACGCTGACGGTACGTACCTGGCGCGGTCCCTTGCGCTCGAATTTTACGACCCCTTCTGCGGTGGCAAAGAGGGTGTGATCCTTGCCGATACCGACGTTGCTACCCGGATAAAACTGGGTGCCACGCTGACGAATGATGATGTTGCCGGGGATAACCAGCTGTCCGGCGTAACGTTTCACGCCCAGGCGCTTGGATTCTGAATCGCGTCCATTGCGCGAAGAGCCACCCGCTTTCTTATGTGCCATGACTGTGCTCCTTAGGCTTCAATGCCGGTAATGCGGACTTCAGTAAAATACTGACGATGTCCCTGCTGCTTACGGTAATGCTTGCGCCGACGCATCTTGAAAATATGCACCTTGGCAGCCCGTCCCTGACTGAGCACGGTGGCCTTGACGGCTGCACCTGCTACCAGCGGTTGACCGACCACTACATCACTGCCAACGCCGACCATCAGTACCCGGTCCAGCGCGAGTTCCGCACCTGGCTCTGCTTCCATCTTTTCGAGCCGGAGCTTGTCGCCCACCGTCACCCGATACTGCTTGCCACCATTTTCAATGACCGCGTACATCACAAACCTCCAACAAGGGTTTTACCCGGTACTGTCCGGAAAAGTTCGCAAGGATAGCGTTATCAGTCTATTAACGCAAGAGGATGAAGACTTGTTTTGTTGGCTGATCTGCATCGGCGCTTAAATTGTCTGAGCGAACCGCTCAAGCGCGTGGCAACAAGTGGTCCAGAGCATTGGCAAAGGCCTGGCGGTCGGCTTGGCTCAGGGTGGCAGGGCCACCGGTACGCACGCCGGAATCTCGCAGTTGCTCCATCATATCCCTTATCCGTAGACGCTCACGGATGGTTTCGGAGGAGTACCGCTCGCCGCGTGGGCTGAGCGCATAGCCATTTTTCTCCAGTACGGCAGCGGCCAGGGGGATATCGGCGGTAATGACCAGATCGCCCGCTTCAATACGGCGCACAATTTCATCATCGGCCACATCAAAGCCTCCTGGCACTACCACACTGCGAATATGAGCCGATTGGGGCACGCGCAGGGGCTGATTGGCGACCAGGGTCAAGGGCAGTTTCAGACGCGTACTGGCGCGAAACAGAATTTCCTTGATGACATTGGGGCAGGCGTCGGCATCGACCCAGATATGCATGGAAAGACTCGGATATTATAGAGGAATGGACCTTGGCATAGATGGAACTTGCTGGCAATGCCAATATCCCGTTGTGTGGTAGCTAACAACCCACTGGAATCAGTTGAAATGTAGATGGCGGGTAAGTATCTGGAATGCCTTGTCCAATCACTTGCATCAGGCACCCCAAGTATGACAACCTGATTACAAGAGGTTGTAGCGCTGCAATAGCCAAAAGCGCATAAAAACCCGTAAATGAAAAAAGGAGGCAGGCACAGGCTGATCATGGACCCGATTACCTGCTGCAAGGAGCCTTGTAGGAATGTCTCAAACCCGTTTACATACCATTTTGCCCAGTGATTTCAATGATTCTCCGGATTTTCTTCAGGAGCCTGTGTCACTACCACCCCCGTACCGGGATGAAAATCAGCAGGTTGAAGCACTGCTGTCGGCGCTCAGCGGCAAGCTGAACTGGCTGAACGTCATCGATCAGGCGCGGCCCTGGGTGGAGGCGGTGCGCAAGCAGCCAGCCCCGTTCTGGGCTCTGGAGTCGCTGTTAAGGGAGTATCCCATCACCAGCGCCGAAGGCTTGGCCTTGATGCGTCTGGCCGAGGCCCTGCTGCGTGTCCCAGATACCGGTACGGCGGCCTTGCTGGCGGCGGATCAGCTGGGCAGGGCGCGCTTTGCCGGTGAGGAAAAACAGTCCTGGATTACCCAGATTTCGGGTCGGGTGCTGATTCTATCCCGCCGTCTGCTTGCCGAAAAAGAAACACGCAGTCTGGTGCAACGACTGGGCATGAATACCGTCGTGACAGCAGCAGTGCGGGCCATTGCGCTACTGGGGCGGCAGTTTGTACTGGGGCAGGATCTTGGTGAGGCGCGCCGGCGCTCTGCCGAAGCCCGAAAAAAACAGCCCGCACTCTGCTATTCCTACGATATGTTGGGAGAAGGTGCCCGCAACAGTGCCGATGCAACCCGCTATGCGGCTTCTTATGAATCTGCCTTGCGCGTTTTGGCTACCCAACCCGGCAGTGGGGGTTCCCGGGAGCGGGATGGCATCTCCATCAAATTGTCAGCACTGCATCCGCGTTTTGAAGAAGCCCAGCGCGCCCGTCTGTGGAAAGATCTGTTCCCCAAGTTGCAGCAACTGGCCGAGCTGGCGGCTCAGGGGCGTTTGAATCTGACGCTGGATGCGGAAGAAAGTGATCGTCTTGAGTTGCAGCTCGATTTGCTGGATGCCTTGCAACAGCATATTGCCGGGCAGGCCACTTGTGCGGGCTGGGACGGTCTCGGCATTGCCGTGCAGGCGTATCAGAGCCGGGCAGATGCTGCCATTGACGAAGTTCTGGCCCGAACGCGCCGCAATCAGAGCCATTTGATGATGCGGCTGGTCAAGGGCGCTTACTGGGATATGGAAATCAAAAGAGCCCAGGAGATGGGCTTGTCCGGGTATCCGGTGTTTACCCATAAACATCATACTGATATCAGCTATCTGGCCGGTGCGGCGCGGCTCCTTGAAAACGCCAACGGTCCTCAGGCGTTGGTCTACCCGCAATTCGCCACCCACAATGCAGCGACCATTGCTGCTGTTTTGCAATTGGCGGATCAACAACCCGATGCCCGTTTTGAGATGCAGCGTCTGCATGGCATGGGAGAAGGAATTTATCGGGAGGTTTTACGCCACGCCCGCATTCAGCACTTGCGGATATATGCCCCGGTGGGTCGTCATCGCGATCTGCTTGCCTATCTGGTCCGGCGGCTTCTCGAAAACGGCGCCAACACGTCTTTTGTTCATCAGTTGGCTAATCAGCATGTGGCTGCCGAAGATCTGCTGATCAGTCCGCTCTGGCGGGCGGAAGAGACGGCCTTGCCCAAACCCATAGAGATTTACGGCCATCTTCATGGTGAATTACGACTGAACAGCCAAGGAATGGATATGACTTACATTGCTGAACGTAGCCCCGCCCTGGAAGCCGCATTGGCCCTGCGGGTAAAGACCCCCGAAGAAATACAGGTGGAAGAAGTAGACCCCTTAATGCACACACTGCATGCCGGGCAAATGCGCTGGGATGCAGTACCCGTCGAGCGTCGTGCCGAAATTTTGGCTCAGGCGGCTGAGCTGCTGGAAACCCGACATGACAAATTGCTTGCTCTGATTATGCGCGAAGCACATAAAACTTTGGCAGATGCGGTTGCCGAACTGCGTGAGGCCGTAGATTTTTGCCGTTATTATGCCATTCAGGCCAAGGCGCTCATGCGCAAGGAAGCTCTGCCCGGTCCCACCGGTGAGGCCAACTCCCTGAGTCTGCGGGGGCGCGGTGTGTTCGTTTGTATCAGTCCCTGGAATTTTCCCCTGGCAATTTTTGCCGGTCAGGTTGTTGCGGCGCTGGTTACGGGCAATAGTGTGGCAGCCAAGCCCGCCGAGCAGACCATGGCCATTGCCCAGGCTTTTGTCGAACTTTTGTGGGAGGCCGGAGTTCCCCGTGATGTGCTGGCGCTGATGCCAGGTGCTGGCGAAACCGTAGGCGCGGCTCTGGTAGAGCATCCGCTGACTGGCGGCGTGGTGTTTACCGGTTCAACAGGTGTTGCTCGCCACATCCACCAGGGTCTGGCGGCCAAGGAAGGCCCCATTGTGCCCTTGATTGCTGAAACCGGCGGCATTAATGCCATGATTGTGGATTCTACGGCTCTGGCGGAACAGGTGGTCGATGCAGTGATTGCCTCGGCATTTCGTTCCGCCGGACAACGCTGTTCGGCACTGCGTTTGCTCTGTGTACAGGAAGAATGTGCAGAAGAAATTCTGACCATGCTCAAAGGGGCCATGCAGGAACTGGTGATCGGAGCGACCATCCATTATGCCACTGATGTCGGACCCGTTATTGATGCCGAAGCGCAGGCCAATATTCTGGCGCAAATTGCCCGGGTGGAGCAGGGCGGGGGAAGATTGCTGGCCCGTTGTGCCTGGCCCCCGGCTTTGCTGGAAAATGCCCGGGTTACGGATGATTCTGTAGCATTGACCATGCAGGACGATCAGCAGCGTAATCTGCATTTTGTAGCCCCCTGTGCGTATGCCATTACTCATGTCAGTCAGGTTCGCGAGGAAATATTTGGTCCGGTGCTGCAGGTGGTCACCTGGAAAGCCGGACAAATCGATGTCCTGGTGGATGCCATCAACGCTTTGGGATTTGGGCTGACTTTAGGTGTCCAAACGCGGATTGATGGGCGGGCGGCCCATATCGCCGCGCGGTCGCGCTGCGGCAATGTTTACGTAAACCGCAACATGATTGGCGCGGTGGTTGGTGTGCAACCTTTTGGTGGCGAAGGCTTGAGTGGAACCGGCCCGAAGGCCGGTGGTCCCCATTATTTATTGCGCATGGTGGCCGAACAGACGGTGAGCATCAACACCACGGCAGCAGGAGGCAATGCGGAGCTGCTCTCCCAGGGCCGATTGTAAGGATTATACGGGGGCTTTGAGTATCGGTGTGTCGAAATTCTGTTCGCGTAACTGGATGTTTTTCAGTTCGGCGGCACGTTCGAAATCACGAATGACTTCCAGCACGTCGTGATCAATGAAACGGACCTTTTTGCCATCCAGAATCACTTCGGCGTCTCTGGGCAGCCTTTCCAGAATGTGGGAAAGACGTGCCTTGTTGACGAAAGTTACCTCCCTGTTCAGGGAGATTTTGTAGGCGTTACCCTCCCGCCCGATGTCGATGGCGCTGTGATAGTTAGCCTTGAGCACAAAGAAAATACCGGCCAGCAGTCCGATGACTACGCCGGTAATCAGACTGGTGAACAAAATCGCAATAATGGTGATGAGGAAGGGCAAATACTGGGATTTATCCAGCTTGAACATTTTTTGAAAAATTTTCGGATGAGCCAGTTTGAAACCGACGAAAATCAGGATGGAAGCCAGGGCAGCCAGCGGAATGTGATTCATCAGCGTAGCCAGAAACAGGACGGCCAGCAACAGAAAAATCCCGTGCAGAAAGGCGCTGGCTTTGGTCCGTGCCCCGGCCGCCACGTTGGCCGTGCTCCGTACTATGACGGCGGCAACCGGAAGTCCACCAATGAGGCCGCTGGCGATGTTGGCCACTCCCTGTCCCAGCAGTTCGCGGTCAAGAGGGGTGCGTCTTTTGAAAGGATCCAGTTTGTCGGAGGCTTCTGTGGAAAGCAGGCTTTCCAGGCTGGCAATAAAGGTGATGGCGATAGCGGTCATCCATACGGTTTTTGAACCGATCATGCCCCAGTCAGGCATTTGCAGCATGCCCCTTAAGTCCGCCAGAGAACGAATTTCAGGCAGGTTGACCAGATTGCTTTTGTCGATAGCAAGCCCGGGCAGGGCATGGACAAACAGCACATTCAGGAGGGTTCCGAACACCACCGCCATCAACGGGCCGGACAGCCAGGTCTGTTTGCGCAGGACGGCTATCTTATCCCAGACAATCAGGATGACCAGGGCCAGTACGCTGACCAGCAGCGCTCCCCATTCCACATGGGCGAGTGCGGCAATAACGGCACTGAAGGTGTTTTCTCCATGGGCATCAAAAAAATCCTGATTACCAAATTCGCCAATATCAAAACCAATGGCATAGGGAAATTGTTTGAGGATGATGATAATCCCGATGGCCGACAAAATACCCTGGATGACGGCCGACGGGAAAAAATAAGCCACCACCCCTGCACGCAAGAGCGCCAGAATAATCTGAATGCCGCCAGCAATAACCACAGCGAGCAGTAACGCCGGAAAACTGTGCAGGGTTTCCATGGCCACCAGCAGCGTGGCCACAATGGCTGGGGTGGGGCCACTGACGGCCAGGGGCGAGCGGCTGAACAGAGGAACCAGGACTCCACCCATGATGCCAGCAATCAAACCCGCAATCAGTGGGGTGCCAGAAGCCAGGGCGACCCCAAGACAGAGGGGCATGGCGACCAGAGCAACGACCACGGCGGCAGGCGCATCGGCCCGTAGATTTTTGAGTGGGGAAAGATTGATTGACTGATTCATGAAAAGTTCCAAAAAGATAGCAGGAAACTGATGAGTCGCGGAGCACGGTGCAAGCAATCACATGGTATCTTTTTAATTGCCAGTGAGTTTATAGGGGGGGCTGGTAATCAGCAAGCATTAAAAAAGGCCCCGGATGGGGCCTTGTCAGTTTGAAGCCGGTATTCAATCAGGCGTGTTTGGCACGTACCTGTTTGGCTGCCTCGACCATGTTTTCCAGAGCCGGGGTGACTTCTGCCCACTTACGGGTTTTCAGACCACAGTCGGGGTTGATCCACAGCCGCTCTGCGGGAACCACTTTGACCGCTTTTTCCATCAGGCCGACCATTTCTTCCACGCTGGGAACGCGGGGAGAGTGAATGTCATATACGCCAGGTCCGATTTCATTGGGGTAGTTGAAAGTGGCAAAAGCATCCAGCAACTCCATTTGTGAACGGGAAGTTTCAATGGTAATGACATCTGCATCCATGGCCGCAATGGCGGGGAGGATGTCATTGAATTCCGAGTAGCACATATGGGTGTGAATCTGCACGTCATCAGGCGCAATTTGCGCAGAAATGCGGAATGCACGCGATGCCCAGTTCAGATACTGATCCCAGTCCTTGCGCTTCAGGGGGAGTCCTTCACGGTAGGCGGGTTCGTCAATCTGGATGATGCCGATACCGGCGTCGATCAGATCCTTGACCTCGTCGCGGATCGCCAGCGCAATCTGCAGCGCCGTTTTCTCACGGGGCTGATCATCGCGCACAAAAGACCATTGCAGGATGGTCACCGGGCCGGTAAGCATGCCTTTCATAGGCCGCTGGGTCAGGGACTGGGCATATTTGCTCCAGGTCACGGTCATGGGGGTAGGACGGGATACGTCACCGAAAATCAACGGCGGCTTGACGTAACGTGAACCGTAACTCTGCACCCAGCCATGCCGGGTAAAAGCGAATCCAGCGAGCTGTTCGCCGAAGTATTCCACCATGTCATTGCGTTCGGGCTCGCCATGGACCGGCACGTCAATACCCAGACGTTCCTGTTCTTTCACGACCAGCGCAATTTCTGCTTCCATGGCTTTCTGGTAGTCGGCATTGCTCAGTTCGCCCTTGCGATTTTGCAGGCGGGCTTTACGGATTTCGGGGGTCTGCGGGAAACTGCCGATACTTGTGGTGGGGAAGGCCGGCAGTTTGAAACGGGCACGCTGTGCGGCTTCACGGGTCTGGAAAGCACTTTTGCGCTGGCCATCATCGTTGCCCAAACCTTCCAGACGCTGGGCAACGGCCGGGTTGTGGATACGTGGTGAAGTTTTACGCGACTGGACGGCGGCACGGGCGGTTGACAGTTCCTGCGCTACGGCTGCCACGCCTTCACTCAGAGCGCGACCAATAAGGGCGACTTCATCGAGCTTTTGTACGGAGAAAGCCAGCCAGGATTTCAATTCGGTGTCGAGTTCGGTTTCCTGATCCAGATCAACCGGGGTGTGCAACAGGCTGCAGGAAGGTGCTACCCAGAGACGGTCTCCCAGCTGTTTATGTGCAGGTTCCAGGATCTTGATGGCTGCATCCAGGTCGGCGCGCCAAACATTGCGGCCATCTACCACGCCCAGAGAAAGCACTTTGTCAGCCGGATAATTTTTCAGGAAGCTGTCCAGCTGCTGCGGAGCGCGCCGCAAATCCAGATGCAGGCCGGCGACGGGAAGGGCTTTGAGAGCCTCGGCATGCTCCGCTACAGAATCAAAATAGGTGGCCAGCAATACCTTGGGGCTTTTGCCCTTGCTGAGGGTCTGGTAGGCAGAGGTCAGAGCCTGGTGCCATTCGGCGGGCAGATCCAGTGCCAGAGCGGGTTCATCCATTTGCACCCATTCCACGCCCATGCCGGCAAGACGCTCGAGTATTTCGGCATAAACAGGCAGCACCTTGGGCAGCAAAGTCAGACGGTCAAAGCAGGCATTACCCACCGGTGCACCATGACCATGACAGGCGCTGTCGTCATGATGATGTTGGGCTTCGTGATGGGCTTCGGCATTCAGATCTTTTTCCTTGCCCAGCCACAGATAGGTGATGGGACCGACCAGTACGGGCTTGGCCTTGAGGCCCAGGGCCTGGGCTTCCTTGATTTGGTCGAACAGGCGTTCGCTGCTCAGGTGAAACTCCATGTTTTCATGGAATTCCGGCACAATGAAGTGATAGTTGGTATCAAACCATTTGGTCATTTCCATGGCGGGCTGGGTGCTGGAGCCGCGTGCCATGGCAAAAAAGGTATCCAGACCCACCAGACCGCCGGAGAATCCGTAACGGGGAGGAATGGCACCGAGGGTGCAGCTCATGTCCAGCATGTGATCGTAGAGGCTGAAATCACCAACCGGGATGAAGTCCATCCCGCAGGTCTGCTGGATTTTCCAGTGACGGTCACGCAACTGGGCAGCGCGGGACTGCAGTTCCTGCTCATCAATTTCTTTGGACCAGAAGCTTTCCAGCGCTTTTTTGAGTTCGCGTTTATGACCGATACGCGGAAAACCGAGACTGTGGACGGACGTCATGGGCATTACTCCTCTGCGAAAATTGTCGCCATCATGCCCTGCCCGGAGTCTCGGCTCAAGAGGGAATTTTTAGGCATTCAGATGAAAAGCATTCATCAATCCATACGAAAGCCGCGATGCAGGGCAACAATACCACCCGACAGGTTGAACACCTCAACCCGTTCCAGACCGGCTTCTTCCATCATCATTTTGAAGGTTTCCTGATCGGGGAAGCGGCGGATGGATTCCACCAGATATTGATAGCTGTCTCGATCCCTGGCGACGAGTTCGCCAATGCGCGGCAGTAACTTGAAGGAATACAGATCATAAATGGACTGCAACCCCGGCCAGCGCGGGTGTGAAAACTCCAGAATCAATGCCCGCCCGCCGGTTTTGAGGACGCGGTGAATTTCCTTCAAGGCCCGTTCGGGATGGGTCATGTTGCGGATGCCAAAGGCCAGGGTGACCAGGTCGAATTCGCGGTCGGGAAAGGGGAGTTCTTCCGCATTGGCTTCGACAAACTCGACGCCTGCGATGATACCCTTGTCCGCCAGGCGGTTTTCGCCAACCGCCAGCATTTCCGGATTGATATCGGAGACCACAATGGAACCATTGGGTTTGATGCGCGGATAAATGGCGGCAGCCAGGTCACCCGTGCCTCCGGCGAGATCCAGCACCCGTTGGCCGGGACGGGGACGGGCGAGGTCAACCGTGAAGCGCTTCCACAGGCGATGCACACCCAGTGACATCAGATCGTTCATCAGGTCGTATTTACCCGCGACACTGCTGAAAACCCCTTTGACCAGGTCTTCTTTTTCCGTTTCCGGAACTTCCTGATAACCAAAGTGGGTGGTGGGCACGAGCGCCTGATCCTGCATGTCCTCTCCCTGTTGATCACTCATACGCATGACTCCTGTGCAAATCGTAAATGCGGCAGCTTGTATTCAGACTGAGCGTAGCAGAAGACTGCCTTTTTCGCTGATATAATTCCGCAGCCGTTCTGGAAAGTCGGCGGTTACGGAGCCTGCTACCTCGGGTAATTCCATGAGTAAGGCCGTCCAGCGGCGCAGTTTGCCCAAGGATTCCCAACGCGGCAATGGCCGTAATGCGTGCAGAATTTCCATGCGCATGAATAAGGGAGCAAAGGCAGCATCCACCAGGCTGAAATGTTGACCCGCAAAAAATGGTCCTTCGGCCATGTTTTTTTCCAACCGCTCAAGCTTGTCAAAAAGCTGGCGACTGGCCGCCGTAAAAGGTTCTTCACCCTGGGCCACCATCATCTGGAACTGATCACCAATCATTTCGCTGCCAAAGGCAATCCAGGCGCGGTGCCGGGCGCGTTCCAGCGGGTCAGAAGGATGCAGTGGCGGTGCAATGGTTTCATCCAGATATTCATTAATCACCTGAGATTCGAACAGTACGGCGTCAGTGCCGATTTTCAGGCAGGGGACCCTGCCCATGGGCGAAAGTTCGAGAAACCATTCGGGTTTGTGGGCGAGATCAATGTGCGTCAGTTTGAAGACTACCTGTTTGTGCAGCAGAGTAATCACCGAACGCTGTACATAGGGGCAGAGGGGGAAGCTGATCAGTTCCAGGGTCATGGCGTTCTCCTCGCATGAGCTTCAGCGTGCGACCAGGGCGCAACGATATAAAGCGACTTCTCCAAATAGGTTGGGTAACAAACGGTTGCGCCAAGTGCTGCGCCGCCGCTCATTGAGCACGACCCGCTGATGGATGGCGATGCCGTTGTCGGCACAGAGTTGTTCAAAGTCACGAATCGTACACAGATGGATGTTGGGGGTATCGTACCACGTATGGGGCAAGGCGTCTGTGGTGGGCATTTTGCCCAGCACGCCCAGTTGCCAGCGCGCATGCCAGTGTCCCATATTGGGAAAGGTGACAATGACCTCACGGCCGACGCGTAACATTTCCAGTAATAACTGACGGGGATAGGTAGAAGCCTGCAGGGTCAGGGAAAGTACTACCGTATCGACACTCTGGTCTGCAAAATTTTTGAGTCCCTGATCAAGATCCTGCTGAATGACCGGAATTCCGCGTCGGATGGCGGCGACGACCCGATCTTCCTCAATTTCCACCCCATAACCTTGCACGCCCTTTTCGGCGCGCAAATAGGCCAGCAGTTCTCCTTCCCCGCAGCCCAGATCGAGAATGCGGCTTTGCGGGGGAATCCATTCGGCGATAATGGCCAGATCCTGGCGTAGCTTCATAGTCCGATTTCCTCTGCAACGCGTTGCAGATAAGTGCCGAGAACGGCGACATATTGGGGAATGGGCATTAAAAAGGAATCGTGGCCGTGGGTGGCCTCAATTTCCGCATAGCTGACATCGCGATTACAGGTATATAGTGCCTGCACGATTTCGCGGGAGCGTTCCGGGGAAAACCGCCAGTCAGAACTGAAAGAGACTACCAAAAATGCCGCTTGCACCCGCGCAAAGGCTTCCGCCAGGCTGCCGCCATACGCACTGGCCGGATCAAAATAATCCAATGCCTTGGTAATATATAAATAGCTGTTGGCATCAAAGCGTTCGACAAAGCTTGAACCCTGATAGCGCAAATAACTTTCCACCTCAAAATCCACATCAAAGCCAAAGGAAAAGGCCTTGCCGCCCCGGGTATCCCGGCCGAACTTGGTGCGCATGGCGTCATCAGAAAGATAGGTGATGTGACCGATCATGCGCGCCAGTGACAGTCCCCGGCGCGGTTTGGTGTCATGGGCATAATAGCGGCCATTGTGAAAATCCGGATCAGTCATGATGGCCTGACGACAAACTTCGTTGAAGGCGATGTTCTGCGCCGTCAGTTTGGGTGCAGCAGCAATGACCACGGCGTTACGCAGCCGGTCCGGATAATCCATGCTCCATTGCATAACCTGCATGCCACCCAGGCTGCCGCCAATAACCGCTGCCCATTGTTCAATCTCCAGATGATCGGCCAGGTCGGCCTGGGTTTTTACCCAGTCGCGGACGGTGACCATAGGAAAATCCAGACCCCAGGGACTGCCGGTTTCAGGATTGATGCTGGCTGGACCCGTTGAGCCTTTGCAGGACCCGATAAAATTGGCGCAGACGAAAAAAAACTGTTCAGTATCCATGGCCTTGCCGGGTCCAAGCAGATGCTCCCACCAGCCCGGCTTACGATCATCCATGTGATGATACCCGGCAGCGTGATGATCACCAGAAAGCGCATGGCAGAGTAAAATCGCGTTACTGTGATCCTTGTTCAAGGCCCCATAACTTTCATAAACCAGGGTGTAACCCGGCAAGCTGCGCCCACACTCCAGTTGCAGGTCAGCTGGAAAAGTGACCGTCTGCGGGGTTACCAGTCCAACGGAATCAGCGGGTATCTGAGCAGGCATTGTGTGCTTTTCTAATCATCAAACAGAGCCGGAAGAGTCTAAACGTCAAGACCGTCGGCGACAAGCGGCGTAAGGCGGCAGCATTTTGTGTTTATCCTAACGGCAACTGATGTTTTTAGTTTTATGCGCCTTGATGGTTTAGAATCAAAAGAGATAGCATGAGCGACAAGTTGTGCTTGGCCGTGTGTCATGTTGCCGGGAGATAATTTTGGCCTGGAAGTGGGTAAATCGTGTAGTGAGCTGGGTCGAGGGAGGTGCCGAGCTGGTAGTGGCCCGGCCTCGGCCATGGCTGTTACTTACCGCTGCTGCATTGGTGTTTGCGGCCATTCCCTTTCCCGAATGGTTGATGTACGCCATGGCGCCCTTCGGTCTGCTGTTTGGCCTGGAAATCGCTGCCAATACCGATGAAGAAACGGAATCTTATACGAACCGACAAATGCGGCATGCCCTCCATGTGGCGGTGGTTTGGGGTATGCTTTTTGCCGTTTTTGGCATGATTTTCGAATTTGGCCAAGACATAGTGGTCATGGGCAGCTTGCTGGCCGGGATAAATATTCCCTGGCATGACGACTCGGGCATGGGTCAGGGATTCTGGGGCTGGTGGTTCGCTTTCGGACAGCGGTTTTCGGATTTATCACTAATGCCTTACTTCTGGTTCTCTCCGGCTTTTTTCGGGATTGCCCTTGCCTTGCACAAAGGACATGGCTGGCTGGAGTCAGAAGTGGAAACTACACTCACCCTGCTGTTCAGGCCGGAATTGCGGGATCCTCTGATCGGTCTCTGGGCCGTCATTTTGCTGGCGAATCTGTTTATGCCAGCTTTTTCCCAGTTATGGTTGGGCTTGATTGTCTGGGTGTTGGGTCCACCGGTCATCCATGTGGCCTATCAGGATATTTTTGCTGACAAGCGGCGTCCTCCCCGAAAAAAGAAAGAAAAGAAGGCCGCCCGCTTTGTACTCGCCCATCACCCGCAGCCGGTGCGTGTCAAACTCTGATGAGTTTCATTCATGACTTGCACGCATTTTTTACCCTTGCCGTTCGTTCTTGCATCCATTAGTGTCTAGCCACAAATTTTCCGGAAGTTTTTGAAGGAGTGCACCATGTTTTCCAAAACCCTCAGTATTGCTGATTTTGATCCTGCACTATGGGATGCCATGTGTAAGGAAACCCAGCGTCAGGAAGATCATGTGGAACTCATTGCTTCTGAAAACTACGCCAGCCCCATGGTAATGGTGGCGCAGGGTTCAGTGCTGACCAACAAGTATGCCGAGGGTTATCCGGGCAAACGCTATTATGGTGGTTGCGAGTATGTGGATGTTGCTGAACAGTTGGCCATTGATCGGGCTCTGGAGCTGTTCGGCGCAGAACACGCCAACGTTCAGGCCCATTCCGGTTCTCAGGCTAATCAGGCTGTTTACCTTTCGGTATTGAAGCCGGGCGACAAAATTATGGGCATGAGTCTGGCGCATGGTGGACATCTGACCCACGGAGCCAAGGTCAATGTTTCGGGCAAGCTGTTTCAGGTGGCCGCTTATGGGGTGCGCGCCGAAGATGGTCGAATTGACTATGAGGCAATGGCAGCACAGGCCGAGCAGGAACGTCCCAAAATGATCGTCGCCGGGGCCAGTGCCTATTCGCGCATTATCGATTTCGAAAGGATCGGTGAAATTGCCCGGAGTATCGGCGCTTATTTGCTGGTGGACATGGCCCACATTGCCGGATTGGTTGCGGCCGGTTTACATCCCAGTCCCGTTCCCCATGCGGATTTTGTCACCACCACGACCCACAAAACCCTGCGTGGACCGCGTGGTGGTCTCATCCTTTGTCGGGAAGAATATGCCAAGAAGGTCAACTCGTTGATTTTTCCTGGCTTGCAGGGTGGTCCTCTGATGCACGTCATTGCTGGCAAGGCGGTAGCTTTCCGTGAAGCTTTGCAGCCGGAGTTCAAAACCTATCAGCAGCAGGTCATTCGCAACGCCCAGGCGCTGAGTCAGGTACTTGCCGGGCGAGGTTATACAGCCGTGTCAGGCGGTACGGATAATCACCTTTTCCTCCTCAATCTGGGCGAAAAGGTGACCGGTAAGGAAGCCGAGGAAGCGCTGGGTCAGGCGCACATCACGGTCAACAAAAACGCAGTGCCTTTCGATACCCGTCCGCCAGCGGTGACCAGTGGTATTCGCATCGGCACCCCGGCAGCAACCACCCGTGGCTTTGCAGAAGCGGAAATGCAGCGCTTGGGCAAGGGGATCGCCGATGTGCTGGATGCTCCCGCAGATGCCGCAGTGATTGCTCGGGTCAAGGCGGATATGACTGCCCTGTGCAAGCAGTTTCCGGTGTACGGCTAGGTTCCGTGCATTGCCCGTTCTGCGCCTTCGCTGACACCCGGGTGGTGGATTCCCGCCTTGCGGATGAGGGCGGGACGGTGCGGCGCCGTCGGGAATGTCCGCAATGTAATCAGCGCTTCACGACTTTTGAGCGTGCCGAGCTCGCTTTGCCCATGGTGGTTAAAACCGATGGGCGTCGTGAGTCTTTTAACGAAGACAAATTGCAGCGTGGTTTGACGCGGGCGCTGAGCAAGCGTCCGGTCGCTACCGACCAGGTAGATTCAGCCCTGCGTTTGATTCAACGGCGTCTTCGTGAAAGAGGCGAGCGCGAAGTGCCGGCGCGCCTGATTGGCGAACTGGTTATGGAAGCTTTGCGCGGCCTCGATCCGGTGGCTTATGTGCGTTTCGCTTCGGTGTACCGGCGTTTTGAAGATGTAGATGCATTCAGTGCGGAAATTGCCCGCCTGAAAGAGGGCTCCCATCCCGATCAGCAACAGGCACCCGGAAAAGGACGATCTGGTGCTGACTGAGCAGGACCATAATTTCATGGAAATGGCCCTGGACCTGGCGAAGCGGGGTTTATATTCGACTCACCCTAATCCGCGAGTGGGTGCGGTGGTGGTGCAGGAAGGGGTCGTTGTTGGCCGTGGCGCTCACCTTTTTGCTGGTGAAGCCCATGCCGAAGTGCTGGCCCTTGCCGAAGCCGGAGCGGCGTCGCGTGCGGCGACCGTTTACGTCACCCTCGAACCCTGCAGTCATCAGGGGCGGACCGGCCCCTGTGCGGATGCCCTGATGGCCGCAGGAGTGAAACGGGTGGTGGTGGCGGTTCAGGATCCCAATCCTCTGGTTTCCGGACAGGGGATTGCCCGGCTCAGGGCCGCTGGCATCGAGGTTGAACTGGGCTGTTGCGAAGCCGAAAGTCGTGCGCTGAACCCCGGATTTTTTATGCGCATGGAAGGCGGGCGTCCCTGGATTCGCTTAAAGCAGGCAGTCAGTCTGGATGCAGGTGTGGCGCTGGGCAATGGACAAAGTCAGTGGCTGACCGGTACCTTGGCGCGCGCCGATGTGCAAAAAGAGCGGGCCAGCGCCAGTGCCATCCTGGTGGGGATTGGCACGGTTCTGGCCGACAACCCGCGTCTGGCCCCGCGTCTGGATATTCCGCTGCGCCGGTGTCCAGTGAAGGTGATTTTGGACACCCGTTTGCGGACCCCGGCAGATGCGGCACTGTTTGCTTCACCCGGCGCGGTCTGGATATTCCATGGGCCGGACCGGCCGGAATCAGCCAAAAAAATGCTGCAAGCCGCAGGTGCAGAGTTGTTTGCCGTGCCGCTGGATGGCGAGCGCCTGGATTGTCCGGCAGTCATGCGCATTTTGGCAGAGAAACAAATGAATGAAGTATTGGTAGAGGCGGGCCCGGGTCTGGCCAGTACCCTGTTTGCAGCCGGATTGGTCGATGAGTGGTTGCTCTATATGGCCCCCATGCTCCTCGGCCAGGGGGCATTGCCCGCCATGCAGGTTGGTCCTTTTCAACAACTGACCGAAGCGCCGCGCTGGCGGAGTCTTCGGGTCGAGTCGCTGGGTAATGATTTGAAGTGGACCCTGGGTCCGCAGGAGTTTTGATTCATGTTCACCGGTATTATCGAGGCCTTGGGTCAGGTTAGACAATTGCAGCCTCAGGGAGGTGATTTTCGGATGACGCTCGCCTCTGGCGGGCTGGATTTGGGTGATGTCAAACTCGGTGACAGTATTGCTGTATCGGGTGTTTGCCTGACCGTAGTGGAACTGCACAAAGACGGGTTTGCCGTGGATATTTCCCGCGAGACCCTGGACAAGACCCTGCTGGGTAGCCTTAAAACAGGTAGTGCCGTGAATCTCGAAAAAGCACTGCGTCTGGCTGACCGTCTGGGCGGTCATATGGTAGCGGGTCATGTAGATGGGGTCGGACAAATCCATAGTGTGCAGAATTCCGGACGTTCACAGGTTTTTGCGGTGACCGCACCGCGCGAACTGCTGCGCTATATCGCCGCCAAAGGCAGCATTTGCGTGGATGGTATCAGCCTGACCGTCAATGCTCTGGAAGGCGAGCAATTCATGCTTAATCTGATTCCCCATACACTGACAAATACGACTGCATCAGCCTGGCGTGCGGGTCAGGCGGTCAATCTCGAAGTGGACCTGATTGCCCGCTATCTGGAACGTTGGGTAGCGACGGAGGCGCAGTCGGGGCTAAAATCGGAGATTACCCGCGAATCACTAGCTGCCAGAGGATACCCCGTATGAGTGAAGGTAAAATCAGTCCCGCCGAAGAAATTATTGCCGAAATTGCAGCGGGTCGTATGGTGATCCTCATGGATGACGAGGGCCGTGAAAATGAGGGTGACCTGATCATGGCGGCGGAGTTCGTGACTCCCGCTGCCATTAATTTTATGGTGACCCAGGCACGCGGACTGGTCTGTCTGCCCTTGACCCGGGAACGTTGCCAACAGCTGCGTCTGCCACAAATGGTCGGACATAATACGGCCAGCCTGGGCACCGCCTTTACAGTATCCATTGAAGCGGCTCGGGGAGTGACTACGGGTATTTCTGCAGCCGACCGGGCAGCCACAGTTCAGGCTGCTATTGCTGAAAATGCTGCGCCCGAAGATCTGGTCATGCCCGGACATATTTTTCCCCTTGCTGCCGAGCCGGGTGGGGTTCTGGTCCGCGCCGGGCATACCGAAGCGGCCGTTGATCTGGCACGACTGGCGGGTTGTCAGCCAGCAGGAGTGATTTGCGAGATTCTCAATGCCGATGGGGAAATGGCTCGTTTACCCGATCTGCTTCCCTATGCCGCAAAGCATGGACTTAAAATTGGCACCATTGCCGACTTGATCCGCTATCGCCTTGAAAGAGAAAGGATTGTCGAGCGCCAGGCCCAAGGGCCATGGCAGAGTCCCCATGGAGAATTCCAGCTAACGGTTTATCGGGACTGGGTAGCGAAAGAAACGCATTTTGCCTTGGTCATGGGTGAAGTGGCGGCTACAGAAAGTCCCGTGCTGGTGCGTGTTCAGGTAGGTAAAACACTGAATGATCTGTTTGCGGGAGCGGCCAGTCCCAATACGCGCGCATTAGAGCGGATTGCGGCTGAGGGTCGGGGCGTGCTGGTGTACTTGCACCATGAAGAAAGTGTGGAAGAGCTGGTCCAGGAAGTATCTGCCCTGCCGGAAATGCCCAAAGGGCCTGGGCAGGCTGGAGATGCTGGTCGGGTTTTGCGCACTTTTGGTATTGGCGCCCAAATCCTCACGGATCTGGGCGTGCATCGTGCCGAGGTGCTGAGTGACAGCCATTTCCAGTACCGGGGTATTGGCGGATTTGGTCTCGAAATTGTGGGCCAGCGTCCATTTCAGGAAAATAAATAAGGAAAAATCATGATTCAGCAAATAGAAGGTAGTCTCCAGGCCGGTAAGTTTCGATTTGCCCTGCTGGTCAGCCGCTTTAACAGTTTCATTACCCAGCAACTGGAGCAGGGCGCTATAGATGGTTTGCGTCGTCATGGTGCCAGTGATGAACAAATTCATGTGGTCTATGTGCCTGGCGCTTATGAAATTCCATTGATTGCGCAAAAACTGGCGCGTAGTGGAAATTACGACGCGGTTCTTTGTCTGGGTGCCGTTATTCGTGGCGGAACGCCCCATTTTGATTATGTAGCAGGAGAGGTTTCCAAGGGTGTGGCACAGGTGGCCATGGACACGGGTATTCCTGTGATTTTCGGCATTTTAACCACTGACAGCATTGAACAGGCTATTGAGCGTGCCGGTACCAAGGCAGGCAATAAAGGTTTTGATGCGGCCATGACGGCTCTCGAAATGGTACAGCTTCTGGGTCAGATCTGAGCCTCCATGAAAAACAGTCGTCGTCGCCTGGCGCGTCAGGCTATTATCCAGGCCCTTTATCAGTGGCAGCTGAATCCGGGACATTGTGCAGAAATTGCGCTTCAGTTTACTACAGACCCGGAACGGCTTCGGGGCGCCGATCGCGCTTTCTTTGCGACAGTATGGGAAGGCGTTTGCCAGGCGATTCCGCACTTGGATCCGGCCATCGCCGAAGAAATCCCGGATCGGCGCTGGACTGATGAAATCAGTGAAGTGGAGCGCGCCATTTTGCGTCTTGCCGCCTATGAGCTCCGTGATCTGCCGCAAACACCATACCGGGTAGTCATCAATGAAGCCATTGAATTGGGAAAGGACTTTGGGGCTGAACAGGGGCATCGTTTTGTCAATGCGGTACTTGATAAGCTGGCCCAGCGCTGGCGCCAGAGCGAGATAGAGCAAAGCACAAAATCCTGAAAGAGGATTTTCCCTGGTTGGGAGGTTGGCGTAAAAAGTTGTGGCAGTTTCTTAGCTTTATGGTGTAACCTTCACATCTGAAAGCTATTAACCCTCATTTATGGAGTGAATCATGCCAGCTCATCGTTTATTTTCCAATCCTGCGGTGCTTGCTTGTTCGGCTGCCGCGTTTTTGCTCCTTGCCGCACCCTTGGCCAATGCCCAGACGACGGCCAATAAAGCAGAAATGGAAGACTCAGCCAGCTCGCAGCCGACCGATTTGACCACCGCCAAACTGGAAAACAGCATCGGTACCCGCTGCGCATTGGGCGATGGTGTGCCACAAAATTACACGTTGGCGGCACAGTGGTTTGAAAAATCAGCCATGCATGGTTACGGCAAGGCCGAGTACAACCTGGGCATGCAATATTATTTTGGTCAGGGCGTGCCCAAAGACCTGATTAAAGCAGCCTATTGGTGGAACAAGGCGGCAGAGTTGGGGGTTTCGGCTGCTCAGTATAATCTGGGCAACCTCTATTTCATGGGCCAGGGTGTTCCTCAGGATTACGCCAAAGCGGCATTGTGGTGGCACAAGGCGGCAGAAGCAGGTAACACGCAAGCTACCAAAAACCTCGAAGTACTTGCCCGTGCCGTGCCGATTAATAAAACGGCTTCTGCGGTACCCGTCGCGGACAAAAAAGCCGAATAAGCTTACCAATATCGCCGGGTTCTCAGCTTTCGGCCTTGGACCCGGTCACACCGTTGTTTTTCTGGATGCGTAAGGCGGCGGCGTGTTCCTTTTCAATATACTCACGCTTGCCCTTTTCTTCATTGAGTTGCCCTTCAAGATCAGACAGGCGGCGTTCATGACGACGTATTTTGAGCTTGTTGCGGATATGGGTGGGTAGATAGATCAGCATGCTGGCTATAAACCCCGCCACAAACCCACCCAGTAAAATCACGCCCTGAGATTGGGCAAAAGTCCATGAAAAAAAATGCACGGATGTCATGGTATTATTCTGTACGGCGAATAGGACAGCAACAGCAGCAATCACCAGCGAAATAATGACCCACATAAAAGCAATCCTCCCTTGTTGTTAATCGATTAAGCGTTAATCTCGGATCCTGAAAAAACTACCGACCCATCGAACGCCAACCCAGGTGAATCCAGGTATTAAAATCAACCATGCCCAGAGAGGCAGATCGAAAATCGCGTAATCCAATTTATGCGCGAGTGCCGCCATAATACCAATGCCGACGACAATGAAAGTACCACTGACACCAAATGAAAGGCGCAACATGCCGCGACGGATTTCCTTGCGAATCCCTTCCAGATCCTGATTACGAATAACCAGGGGCAGCTCTCCCTGTTGGGCCTGACGAAGAATGCCATGCAGTAAAACGGGCATTTCCGGAAGGACCAGTCCCCATTCTGGAAAATGGCGCTTCATTTCCGTCCACCAGCCACGGGGGCCGCGCTGACGACTGAGCCATTCAGTCAGCAGTGGAGTGGCCACTTCCCACATGTTCAATGCAGGATTGAAATCGCGGGCGATACCTTCGACGTTCACTAAAGTTTTCTGGAGCAATAGAAGTTGGGGCTGGGTTTGCATGTGAAAGGCCCGGGTCGTCTGGAATAAGCGCAGCAACAAGTTAGCGACCGAAATTTCGTTTAGGGGTTTTTCAAACACAGGTTCGGCAATGGCCCTGATCGCTGTTTCAAAATCCTGAACATTGGTATCGGGCGGAACCCAGCCTGCCTCCACATGCGCCTCGGCGACTCTCCGGTAATCTCTTTGAAAAAAGGCGATCATGTTTTCTGCCAGATAATGCTGGCTGGCATCATCCAGGCTGCCCATGATGCCAAAGTCCACAGCAATAAAGCGCCCGCTTTGGGGATCTATGAAAATGTTGCCGGGATGCATATCTGCATGAAAGTAGGCGTCGCGAAAAACCTGACGGAAGAAAATATCTGCGGCGCGTCTGGAGAGTTGATCAAAGTTGATGCCGGCAGCGCGTAAGGCATCCAACTGACCAATCGGGATACCGTAAATCCGTTCCATGACCAGGACCGAGGAACTGCAGTAATCCCAGTAAATTTCAGGGATATAAAGCAGATCAGGATCGGCGGCAAAATTGCGACGTAATTGACTGGCATTAGCAGCTTCGCGAAGCAAATCCAGTTCTCCGCGCAAGGTCTTGGCATATTCCGCGACAACAGCGCGAATTCTCAGTCGTCGTCCTTCCTGGGAATAGCGTTCCGCCAAATCAGCCAACAGGCCTAAAATAGCCAGATCCTGATCAATAATTCGTCTTAAGCCGGGACGGCGGACCTTAATAGCGACTTCGCGACCATCCTGCAGCACGCCGAAATGAACCTGAGCAATAGAAGCCGCCGCAGCCGGTTTGGAATGAAACTCTGAAAACACTGTATTGATCGGTTTGCCCAATGCGCTTTCAATGATTTTGCAAGCTTCTTCAGAGGGGAAGGGTGGGACGGCATCTTGCAGCTTGGCCAGTTCCTGGGTGATATAGTCAGGCAGAAGATCGCGTCGGGTCGACAACATTTGTCCGAGCTTGATGAAAGTTGGTCCCAGAGTTTCCAGAGCCTGGCGCAGTCGTTCTGCAAAATCCCCCTGCGGCTTGGGACCCAGCCAGGACATGGGGCTAAGGCGTAAAATAGCCTGATACGGCTTTAATATGGGCAGAAAATAAAGCACTTCATCCAGGCGGTACCTCACCAGGACGCGAGTGATGTGCAGAGTACGTACGAAACGAAGCAGGGATTGTCGCATGGTCGCTAGTCTAGCATGGAATTTGAATGCTGCATGATGGACAAAAGGCACAAAAAAGGCGGATCAATTTCGACCCGCCTTATTCAGCCGTTCAGGACTGGTTACTGAACTGTTTTTTGAACCTTGATGTTGGAATTGATTTCCACACGCTGGTTCAGGAAGCGCCCTTGTGAAGTGGCGTTGCTGGCGACGGGATCATTGTAGGAATGTCCTTTCAAGACCATGCGATCATTGGAAACACCATGATTGGCAAGGTATTGAGCAACGCTTTGGGCGCGCAACTTGGACAGCTTCAGGTTGTAGGCGTAACTACCAACTTTGCTGCAATATCCATTCACGTCCAGAACAGCCGCCGGATGATTTTTGGCAAAATCGGCTACTTCGTCCAAAACCCTGATGTCATGATCCAGGAGTTTGTAGGAATCAAATTTAAAGTTGATGCCAGTAATGGTAATGGGCTTACTGACCAGAACCGTACGTTCGACTGGGGCAATAGGTGCCGGAACGGGAGCCGGAGCGGGTGCTGGCTTCACCGCAACCGGAGCAGGCTGAGGTGCGCAATAAGCAGGAATGGCGCCATCCGTGACTGGACGTCCGCCACGGACACAAGCACCATTGGAAGCGACTACCGGCTTTCCACCAGCCTCAATGGCATAACCGTTGTAAGCATTATCAGCAAACGCCGTTCCAGCAATAAAACCGCCGCTGATGGCAAGCATCAGCGTAATACGTTTAATATGTTGCATTATAAACCCTCCTCTCAAGCCCAGGCAGAAATCTACCTGGCAAAATCTAGTACAGCCAGGCAGAGAATGTTGTAAATCGGCAACGATGTCAAGAAATGGGCACAATAAGCAAAGAGGATCTTTTAAAATCAAGATAAAAAAGCCATCTGGGGCACTTGACTGGCGTGGTGCGGGATAAATAAAGTGCGACAGAGATTGTCATAATTTCTATTGACAGGTGCCAGCACTAAGCGGCACAATGCGCCGCTAATCGTGGAGGGGTTCCCGAGCGGTCAAAGGGATCAGACTGTAAATCTGACGGCTCTGCCTTCGGAGGTTCGAATCCTCCTCCCTCCACCATATTTCGATTAAAAGTGCATAGGTAAATAAGTAGTAAGCGGCGCGGGCGCCACGGTTTATGCGGGTGTAGTTCAATGGTAGAACCTCAGCCTTCCAAGCTGATGGTGTGGGTTCGATTCCCATCACCCGCTCCAGAAGTAGGCCCACATAGCTCAGGCGGTAGAGCACTTCCTTGGTAAGGAAGAGGTCACCGGTTCGAATCCGGTTGTGGGCTCCATATTTTTTTCTTGGGTCTGTTTTCTTGGGGAGTTTCTGATGTCCAAAGGGAAATTTGAGCGGACGAAGCCGCATGTAAACGTGGGAACGATTGGTCACGTGGACCATGGGAAGACCACATTGACGGCGGCGCTGACGAAGGTGCTGTCGACGAAGTTTGGTGGAGAAGTACGGGCCTATGATCAGATTGACAACGCACCGGAAGAACGGGCGCGTGGCATCACGATCGCGACCTCGCACGTCGAGTATGAGACGGAAGCGCGTCACTATGCCCACGTGGACTGCCCCGGACACGCCGACTACGTCAAGAACATGATTACCGGAGCGGCGCAGATGGATGGCGCCATTCTGGTCTGTTCAGCGGCGGACGGCCCCATGCCGCAGACGCGTGAACACATCCTGCTGGCCCGTCAGGTGGGCGTACCTTTCATTGTCGTGTTCCTGAACAAGGCTGACATGGTGGATGACGCCGAACTG
Organism: Acidithiobacillus sp. HP-11; assembly: GCF_015100075.1. Lineage (NCBI taxonomy): Bacteria > Pseudomonadati > Pseudomonadota > Acidithiobacillia > Acidithiobacillales > Acidithiobacillaceae > Acidithiobacillus > Acidithiobacillus sp. HP-11. The sequence continues at coordinate 81,826 of NZ_JACKYY010000003.1, read as the reverse complement.
CTTGAGCTGGTCGAAATGGAAGTCCGCGAACTGCTGTCCAAGTATGATTTCCCGGGAGACGATATACCGGTAATCATTGGCTCCGCCCTGAAGGCCCTGGAAGGCGATCAGAGCGACATCGGCGAACCCGCTATTTTCAAACTGGCAGACGCCCTGGACAGCTACATTCCGTTGCCTGAGCGTCCGGTTGACAAGCCCTTCCTGATGCCGATCGAAGACGTCTTCTCGATTTCCGGACGTGGCACCGTGGTCACCGGGCGTATTGAGCGCGGTATTGTCAAGGTCGGTGATGAAATTGAAATCATTGGCATCCGCGACACCGCCAAGAGCATTGTCACCGGTGTAGAAATGTTCCGGAAGATTCTGGATCAGGGACAGGCGGGCGACAACGTCGGCGTGTTGCTGCGTGGCACCAAGAAAGACGACGTGGAGCGTGGACAGGTACTGGCCAAGCCCGGCAGCATCAAACCGCACACCCGTTTTGAAGCGGAAGTGTATGTCCTGTCGAAAGAAGAAGGCGGACGCCACACCCCGTTTTTCAATGGCTATCGTCCACAGTTTTACTTCCGCACCACGGACGTAACCGGTGCGGTGGAATTGCCGGAAGGTGTAGAGATGGTGATGCCTGGTGACAACGTGTTGTTCAAGGTTGCCCTGATTGCCCCGATTGCGATGGAAGAAGGCTTGCGCTTTGCGGTACGTGAAGGCGGCCGTACGGTGGGTGCCGGCGTCGTTTCCAAGGTGGTCGAATAATGGACAGTTCAAAAATTCGTATTCGCTTGAAATCATACGATTACCGCATGCTGGATATTTCTGCAGCAGAAATCGTTGAAACAGCCCGGCGGACCGGGGCACGGGTATGCGGTCCTATTCCTCTGCCCACCAAAATCGAGCGCTTCACGGTGTTGCGTTCACCCCATGTGGATAAGAACGCCCGGGATCAGTTTGAACAGCGGACTCATAAGCGTTTGCTCGATATTCTCGATCCCAATGATAAAACCGTAGATGCGCTGATCAAGCTGGATCTTGCAGCGGGAGTCGACGTCGAGATCAAGCTGTAATTTTAGAAAGGACAAGAAAATGGTAATGGGTCTGATCGGACGGAAAGTAGGTATGACGCGTATCATCTCGGATGATGGGCGGGTTTTGCCGGTAACCGTCATTCATGTGGCACCGAACAAGGTGACCCAGATTAAAGATATCGCCACTGATGGTTACTGTGCCGTGCAGGTGGCCTGCGGTGAACGACGTCCCCAAAGGGTAACGTCCGCACTGGCAGGACACTTCCGTAAAAGTGGTGTAGTCCCCGGTCGCTTGCTGAGAGAGTTCCGGGTTGAAGATACCGGGGCATACAGCAGTGGTAGTGAGATTGGTCTTGATGTGTTTACTGCTGGTCAAAAGGTCGATGTAACTGGAACCAGCAAAGGTAAAGGATTTGCTGGGGCCATCAAGCGTCATAATTTCCGGAGTAACCGCGCCAGTCATGGTAACTCACGGGCGCACAATGCACCGGGCTCCATTGGTTGTCGGCAGACACCTGGTCGGGTATTCAAGGGCAAGAAGATGGCCGGACATTTAGGTGATGAACAGGTCACTACGCTGAACCTTGAATTGGTGCGCATTGATGAAGCTCGGCATTTGCTGATGATCAAAGGTGCTGTTCCTGGTGCACGCGATGGTGATGTCATCGTGCGTCCTGCAGTGCGCGGTTAGGAGAGAGAAATATGCAAGTCCAAAGTCTGGAAATTGCCAGCGGCAAAAACAGTCCGGTTGAAATTGCCGACGGTGTTTTTGACGTTCCCTACAACGAAGCGCTGTTGCACCAGGTGGTTGTAGCGCAAATGGCTGGCATGCGGGCTGCAACTGCGCACCAGAAGAATCGTTCTGCTGTGCGCGGTGGTGGTCGTAAACCCTGGAAGCAAAAGGGTACCGGTCGTGCGCGCGCTGGTACAACACGCAGCCCAATCTGGCGTGGTGGTGGTCGGGTGTTCCCTGCTGGTGGTGAAAACTATCATCAAAAGGTCAATAAAAAGATGTGGGCAGGTGCCATGCGTACTGTCCTGGCAGAGTTGTTGCGCCAGGGTCGGTTGCAGATTATTCAGCAGGAAGATTTTTCCGAAGCACGCAGTAAAAACGCGCGTGAGTGGATTGATCAGGCCGGTGGTACGGATTTTCTCCTGGTCATGGGTGAAGTGCCAGTCAATTTATTCTTAAGCTTGCGCAATTTTCCGAGAGTCGGTATTGCCGGCTGGCAGGATATCGGTCCTGCAGATCTTCTCCAATATGGCCGTGTGCTGATGGATCAGGACGCAGTCATGAAATTAGGTGAGGTGTACGGATGAATGCAGAACGTAAATATCTGGTCCTTTTGGCCCCGGTCATCAGCGAAAAAAGCACCATGGTGCAGCAGCAGTCTAACCAGTTTGTTTTCAAAGTGGCGCGCGACTCTACCAAGCTTGAAATTAAGTCGGCTGTTGAAAAACTATTTGAAGTTCAGGTGTTGTCTGTTCAGACCTGCAATTACATGGGCAAGGAAAAGCGTATGGGACGGCACGTTGGCCGCCGCTCTTCCTGGAAAAAGGCTTATGTACGTCTGGCCGAAGGCAACAGCATTGACTACGGCGTGGCCTGAGGAAAGGATCTAAAAAATGGCATTGATTAAAACCAAACCCACCTCTGCAGGTCGACGTTTTGTCGTTAAAAGCGTAGATACGCGTCTGCACAAAGGGGATCCGTATCCCACGTTGGTGGAATCTCAGTCACATAGTGGCGGCCGTAATAACCATGGGCGAATTACCCGACGCCACCAAGGTGGTGGGCACAAGTCACATTATCGTCTTATCGATTTTAAGCGCAATAAGTTTGACGTTCCCGGTAAGGTTGAACGCCTGGAGTATGATCCCAATCGTTCGGCACATATTGCACTCGTTTGTTATGTCGACGGAGAACGTCGTTACATTCTGGCCACCAAAGGAATGAACGTCGGTGACGCCATCCTTTCTGCTGAACAAACGCCCATCAAGCCCGGCAACTGCATGCCGCTGCGCGGTATCCCGGTAGGTTCGGTAGTGCATAATATTGAAATGCGTCCGGGCAAGGGTGGGCAGATTGCCCGTTCGGCAGGTGCATCGGCTCAGCTTATGGCGCGTGATGGAGAATATGCTCAGTTACGTTTGCGCTCTGGTGAAGTGCGCCGAATTCATGTATCCTGCCGCGCTACCATTGGTGAGGTCGGTAATGAAGAACACGGATCTCAGCAGTTGGGTAAGGCTGGTGCCACACGTTGGCGCGGTGTTCGCCCAACCGTACGAGGTGTGGTTATGAACCCGGTAGATCACCCCCACGGTGGTGGTGAAGGTCGTACTTCCGGTGGTCGGCATCCGGTTTCACCTTGGGGGCAACCGACCAAGGGTTATCGTACCCGTAAAAACAAGCGTACAAGCAATATGATTGTACGACGTCGTTCGCGTTAGTGGTTAAGGGGATTTGACGTGCCACGTTCCATTAAAAAAGGTCCGTTCATTGATGAACATCTGGACCGTAAAGTACAAAGTGCACAGGCGAGTAGTAGCCGGCGTCCGATCAAAACATGGTCGCGTCGTTCCACTATTACCCCTGATTTCATCGGTCTGACCATCAGTGTACATAATGGTCGTCAGCACATTCCTGTTGTGGTCAACGAGAACATGGTTGGCCATAAGCTCGGTGAATTTGCACTGACACGGACCTTCAAAGGTCACGTGGCTGACAAAAAAGCCAAGCGATAAAGGGGAATCAGATGAAATCATCAGCTGTACTTAAAGGACTGCAGATGTCTCCCCAAAAAGCGCGACTGGTTGCTGACCTGGTGCGCGGCAAACCGGTAGACAAGGCGTTGGAGATTTTGCAGTTTACCAACAAGAAAGCAGCATTGCCCATTCGTAAATGTCTCGAATCAGCAATTGCTAATGCAGAAAACAATGAAGGTGCCGATGTGGACGCCCTTTTCGTCGAACAGATTCTGATTGACGGTGGTGCGGTGCTGAAGCGCTTTGCGGCCCGGGCAAAAGGTCGGGGCTCACGGATCCTGAAACGGACCAGCCATATCACGATTGTGGTCGCAGAGAGTTAACTGAGGAAGCTATGGGACAAAAAACCAATCCAGTCGGACTGCGTCTGGGAATCATTAAGAATTGGAACTCCCGTTGGTACGGGAAGGGCGATTTCCAGGAAAAGTTGCTGGAAGATATTAAAATCCGCCAGTTCATTCGCGAGAGACTTTCCGGTGGAGCTGTTTCCGATATTATTATCGAACGTCCTGCACGGAGTGCGCGTATCACAGTACATACTGCGCGCCCTGGTATCGTTATCGGTAAAAAGGGCGAAGACATCGAAAAGTTACGTCACGATGTGCAAAAGCGCATGGGCGTTCCGGTTCATATTAATGTCGAAGAAATTCGTAAGCCTGAATTGGATGCGCAGCTGGTTGCTGAAAGTGTTGCACAACAGCTGGAACGCCGAATCATGTTCCGTCGGGCGATGAAAAGAGCCGTTACCAATGCCATGCGTTTCGGAGCACTGGGTATGCGCATTAATTGTGCCGGTCGATTGGGTGGAGCAGAAATTGCTCGTACTGAATGGTATCGGGAAGGGCGGGTGCCTTTGCACACCCTGCGAGCCGATATTGATTACGGTTTTGCTGAGGCGAAAACCACCTACGGTATTATTGGCGTCAAGGTATGGATTTTTAAGGGCGAAATTCTGGAATGGAGCACGGTACAAAATACCGGTGCTCACCAGAAGTAACGGGAGCTTCAGATGCTGCAGCCTAAACGTACGAAATTTCGTAAACAACACAAGGGACGCAATCGCGGCATAGCGACGCGTGGGAGTAAGGTAAGCTTTGGCGAATTTGGCCTTAAAGCCATTGGCCGGGGCAGAATTACTGCGCGTCAGTTGGAAGCCGCTCGGCGTGCCATTAGTCGTCATGTAAAACGTGGCGGTCGGATCTGGATCCGTATTTTTCCGGACAAGCCCATCAGTAAAAAGCCGGCAGAAGTCCGGATGGGTAAAGGTAAAGGTAACCCTGAGTATTGGGTGGCGCTGATCCAGCCTGGTAAAGTTCTTTATGAAATGGAAGGTGTCAGTGAGGAAGTGGCCCGTGAAGCTTTCGCTTTGGGTGCGGCCAAACTTCCAGTGCAGACCGTATTTGTAAGTCGGCGGGTGATGGGATGAAAGCGCAAGAAATACAAAAACTGGATCTGGCCGGCTGCCAGACTGAACTCATGCAATTGCTGGAAGAGCAGTTCAAGTTACGCATGCAGCATGCTACTGGTCAGCTCGCCAAGACTACCCGTTTGCGTACAGTGCGCAGAGATATTGCCCGTGTGCGTACAGCGATTAGTGCCAAGAAGGGAGTGCAGTGATGAGTGAAGTAAAAAATCCCCGTAGTCTCGTTGGCACTGTTGTTAGCGACCGTATGGATAAAACCATTGTAGTTCTGGTCGAAAGACGTATCCAGCATCCGCTTTACAAAAAGTATATTCGTCGTTCCAAAAAGTTTCATGCGCACGACGCTGATAATGCCTGCCACATTGGTGACACGGTAAAAATTGAAGAATGTCGGCCCTTGTCTAAAACCAAAAGCTGGCGCCTGGTGAATGTGCTCAGCCAGGGTGTTGTCGAAGGAGATAACGCATGATTCAGATGCAGACTAGATTAAGCGTCGCGGACAACAGTGGTGCGCGGGAAGTGATGTGCATCAAGGTTCTCGGCGGCTCGCACAGGCGTTATGCGGACATTGGCGATGTTATCAAGGTCAGCATCAAGGACGCAGTGCCTCGTGGTAAGGTCAAAAAGGGCGATGTTTACAATGCCCTGGTCGTCCGTACTCGCAAAGGCGTTCGTCGTGAGGATGGTTCCTTGATCCGCTTTGATACCAATGCAGCGGTGCTGCTTAACAATCAGTTACAGCCTATTGGTACGCGTATTTTTGGACCGGTAACCCGTGAATTGCGCGGGGCTAATTTCATGAAAATAATTTCGTTAGCGCCAGAAGTGCTGTAGGGGATGACCATGTTGAAGTTGCGTAAGGATGATGAAGTCGTGATTCTGGCCGGTAAGGACAAAGGTAAGCGCGGTAAGGTGCTGAAAGTTCTTCGTAGCGAATCACGGGTGCTGGTGGAGAAGGTGAACATGATCAAGCGTCACGTTCGTCCTGATCGTATGGGCAAGCCTGGCGGCATTGTCGAAAAAGAAGCGCCACTTCATATTTCCAATGTGGCTATTTTCAATGCTACTGCGGGAACTGCAGACAGAGTTGGTTATAAAACGCTGGAAGGCGAACGTAAGGTTCGGGTTTTCAAGAGCAGCGGCGAAGTTATCAGCGGCCGTTAAGGGTAAAATATAAAATGGAAGCACGTTTACATACTTTGTACAAAAGCGCCATCGCCCCCAAGCTGATGCAGGATTTCGGTTATCAAAGCGTGATGGAAGTACCCAAGATTCTCAAAATCACCTTGAATATGGGTGTGGGTGAAGCGGTTGGTGACAAGAAAATTCTTGAAGCCGCCGTTGGTGACATGACTAAAATTGCAGGTCAGAAGCCAGTGGTCACCCGTGCCCGTAAATCGGTTGCTGCTTTTAAAATTCGGGATGGTTATCCAATTGGTTGCATGGTGACTTTGCGAGGTCTGGTCATGTATGAGTTTCTCGATCGCCTGGTAACAGTAGCTATTCCCCGCATTCGCGATTTCCGTGGTCTGTCACCAAAATCTTTTGATGGCCGTGGTAACTACACCTTGGGTGTGAAAGAACAAATCATATTCCCTGAAATTGAATATGATAAAATTGATCGTTTGCGCGGGTTGGACGTGGTGTTCACTACCACCGCCAAGAATGATGAAGAGGGCCTTGGGCTGTTAAAAGCCTTCAAGATGCCCTTCCGGCCTTGAAGGGAGTTTGACGCGTGGCAAAAAAATCATTGATTGCAAAGTCCGAAAGGACCCCAAAGTTTAAGGTGCGTGCGTACCACCGTTGCAAATTGTGCGGACGTTCACGTGGTTACTATCGGAAATTTGGTCTGTGTCGTTTGTGCCTGCGTAAGCATGCCTCGGCGGGTTCAATTCCCGGTATTGTCAAAGCGAGCTGGTGAGGAAACACGATGAGCGTAACGGATCCTATTGCTGATATGCTTACGCGCATTAGAAATGCGCAACAAGTAAATAAAGCGAAAGTCTTAATGCCTGCTTCAAAACTGAAACGCGCCATTGCTCGCGTTCTGGTTGAAGAAGGTTATATTACCGATTTCCGGGAAGAAACACAGGATGGTCATCCGGTTCTGAATCTGACTCTTAAGTATTATGCCGGAGCTGGGGTTATTGCCGAGATCCGTCGTGTAAGTAGACCGGGTGTGCGTATTTATCGGGGTGCTGATGATCTTCCCAAGGTTCGGGATGGATTTGGCATTGCCATCATTTCAACTTCGCAGGGAATCATGACTGATCGTGCGGCACGTACTGCCGGGATTGGTGGTGAAGTACTCTGCGTAGTCTCTTAAGGGAGATTCAGTATGTCTCGAGTAGGGAAACAGCCTGTTACTCTTCCTAAAGGTGTGGAAGTTCATGTGGCTGATAAGTATTTGCATGTAAAAGGTCCCAAAGGTCAGATTTCCACTCCATTTCACTCCAGTGTGACGCTGCAGGTGGACGATGGAGTCGCTACCTTAGCCTGGGCTGATGGGCAAAATGCTTTTGCCGGCACAATGCGTGCCCTGTTAAACAATATGGTGCATGGCGTCTCGGTAGGTTTTGAGCAGAAACTTGAAATTATCGGTGTGGGTTATCGTGCGCAAGCAAAAGGCAAAACTCTAAGCTTGAGTCTGGGATTTTCACATCCTGTAGATTATCCGGTACCTGACGACATTACGATTGAAACGCCGACCCAGACAGAAATCGTGATCAAGGGTATTGATAAGCAGAAAATCGGGCAAATTGCCGCAGACATTCGTGCGTATCGTCCTCCTGAACCGTACAAAGGTAAAGGTGTACGTTATGCAGGTGAAAATGTCCGTCGTAAAGAAGCCAAGAAGAAATAATGGTTGAGGCAGGTAATCATGAATAAAAATACATCCAGACTCCGTCGTGCACGTAAAACCCGTGCCCGAATTGCATCTCAAGCCAAACCAAGACTTTGCGTCTTTCGTTCCGGAAAGCACATCTATGCACAGGTCATTGATGATTCCAAGGGGGTCGTCATTGCCCAGGCATCCAGCGTGGAAGGTGAGTTGCGGGCGACCATGCCCCGAGGTGCCGATGTGGCTGCGGCAGTGACCATCGGTCAGCGGGTTGCCGCCAAAGCATTGGCTGCTGGTGTGAAGGAAGTAGCCTTTGACCGAAGCGGTTATCGTTATCATGGTCGGGTGCGAGCCCTGGCCGACGCCGCCCGCGAGGGCGGGTTGTCGTTCTGACGGAGATCTGAAAAATGGCAAGGGAAAATCGTGATGCTCAGCCCAGCGATGGTATGCAGGAAAAGCTGATTCATATCAATCGTGTATCTAAGGTGGTCAAGGGCGGTCGGCAATTTGGTTTTGCAGCACTGATGGTTGTCGGCGATGGTGATGGCAAGGTCGGGTTTGGTCGTGGTAAAGCCAAGGAGGTTCCTGCGGGAATCCAGAAAGCCACAGACCAGGCTCGTCGTTGGATGACGCAAATCCCATTGATGCGTGGTGGCACAATTCCCTACCCGGTAGAAGGTCGTCATGGTGCTGCTCGTGTCATGTTGCGTCCTGCTCCAGAAGGTAGTGGTGTTATTGCTGGTGGTGCCATGCGCGCTGTCTGTGAAGCAGTTGGCTTGCGCAACGTGGTGGCTAAGTCGCTGGGTTCCAATAATCCTATCAATGTGGTGCGTGCAACTTTTGATGCATTCAACAAGCTTTCCAGCCCCCAGGCCATCGCCATGAAGCGTGGCAAAAGCCTGAAGGAAATTCGTGGTGATGGAGGTCATGATGAGTAAACAGTTACGCATTACTCTGGTAAAAAGTTTAATTGGGGTGACCGAGAATCATCGCCGTGTTGTGGTCGGCCTTGGTTTGCGCCGCACCAACCATACTGTTGAACGTCCTGATACGCCAGAAATCCGTGGCATGGTCAATAAAGTGCCTTACCTATTGCGCTGGGAAGAGTTGTCATGAAATTAAATACAATAGCGCCTGCAGAGGGTGCCAAGAAAGACCGTCGTCGTGTCGGACGCGGCATTGGAAGTGGCCTCGGTAAAACCGCAGGTCGTGGTCACAAGGGGCAGCATGCGCGGTCAGGTGGTTACCACAAGGTCGGTTTTGAGGGCGGTCAGATGCCCTTGCAACGCCGTATTCCTAAAAGAGGATTTCGGAATACCTTTGGTGCCCGTACTTGCGAGGTAACCTTGTCCCAGCTGGAAAATGCAGCGATTGATGGTGTGGTCGACATGGAAGGCCTACTGTTGCGGCGCATTGTTCGGGGCAGTCCGGACGTCGTTAAGGTTATTTTGACGGGTGAATTGAGCCAGGCGCTTACCGTGCGTGGATTGAGAGTCAGTGCGGGAGCCAAGGCTGCGATTGAAAGTGCTGGCGGAAAGGTCGAAGAATAATGGCCGGGTTGCGTAACATTGCGGGTGCCGCAAAGGGCGCTGGTAAGATCAATGAATTACGTAACCGCATTTTATTTTTGCTGGGTGCTTTGCTGGTTTTTCGTATTGGTGCGCATATTCCGGTTCCGGGCATTGATCCGGCTGCTATGGCTTCTTTTTTCAATGAGCAGCGCGGAACAATTCTCGGCATGTTCAACATGTTCTCCGGCGGTGCTCTGTCGCGCTTGACAGTTTTTGCATTGGGGATCATGCCCTATATCAGCGCTTCCATTATTTTCCAACTGGCGGGTTCTGTTTTCCCCAAGCTGGAAGAACTAAAAAAAGAAGGCGAGTCAGGCCGTAGAAAAATCACCGAATACACGCGTTATGCCACGGTCGGTCTCGCCCTCATGCAAGGGCTGGGTATTGCTGTTGCCATTGAAAAAATGCACGCAGGTCATATTCCTGTTGTAATTGATCCTGGTCCTTTGTTTTTGTTTACCACGACGATCTCTCTGGCCTGCGGTACGGTTTTTCTCATGTGGATTGGTGAACAAATCACCGAGCGAGGTATTGGCAATGGCATATCGCTGATCATTTTCGCGGGGATTGTCGCGGGGCTACCTGATGCTATCGGGACAACCTTTGAGTTGATGCAAACCGGGCAGTTCCAGCCGATGTTTGTGGTGGCACTGTTTGTTCTGGCCCTTCTGGTTACCGCTTTTGTGGTCTTTATGGAAAGCGCCCAAAGACGTGTTCCTATTCAGTACGCCAAGCGTCAGGTTGGACGTAAAATTTATGGTGGGCAAAGCACGCACATGCCCCTCAAGGTCAATATGAGTGGCGTTATTCCACCGATTTTTGCGACCAGCATATTATTGTTGCCAGCTACGCTTTCGGGGTGGTTTGCCAATGTCCCAGGTATGGAATGGTTGGCGCGCTTCGGCCAGGCCTTGAGTCCGGGTTCTGCGCTATATGTCGTCGTATTTACTACGGCCATTGTATTTTTTGCCTTCTTTTATACGGCAATGGTCTTTAATCCGAGAGACACGGCCGATAACCTCAAAAAATCCGGTGCGTTTGTTCCAGGGATCAGACCAGGGGAACATACTGCCCGTTACATGGACAGGATTTTAACGCGTCTAACCCTTTGGGGAGCCATTTACCTGACACTGGTCTGCTTGTTGCCTGAATTTCTCATTGTTCAGTACAACGTGCCCTTTTATTTAGGAGGCACCAGTTTGCTGATTGTGGTTGTGGTGATGATGGATCTTATGGGTCAGATTCAAAGTCATCTGCTTACGCATCAATATGAAGGGTTGATTCGTAAGAATCCCCTGAGTGGACGATGAGTTTGGCCAGACACCTCATATTTCTGGGTGCTCCAGGAGCGGGTAAGGGTACACAGGCTCAGCGCCTGGCTCAATATTTAGGCTTGCCTCATGTCTCTACCGGTGATATGCTCCGCGCCTCTGTTCAGTCTGGTAGTGATATAGGACGTCGTGCTGCTGCAGTGATGGATTCTGGGGCACTGGTCAGCGACGACATTATTGTTGGTATTGTTGCAGAGCGCTTGACGTTGGAAGATGCGGTTGCTGGGGTGATATTCGACGGCTTCCCGCGCACCGTGTATCAAGCGCATGCATTAGACCAACTATTGCAGGATAGCGGTGGGGTCATCTCTGCTGTACTGCATATTGCACTGGATGATGAGGAAATTGTTGTGCGGCTTTCAGGACGGCGTGTCTGTTCTGGTTGTGGCGCGATTTATCACGAACGCTATCATCCTTCATTGGTCACTGCAGTATGTGATCAGTGTGGGGGCAGTCTGGTCCAGCGTGAAGATGACCAGCCGGATGTGATCAGAAAACGTCTGGCGGTTTATCAGGCGGAAACAGCTCCTTTGATCGCTTATTATCACGATCGGCCAGCCTACCATCAGATTGATGGTCATGGTGAGGCGGATGAAGTGTTTGCCAGAATCGTGGAAGCGGTGAGGGAAAAAGATTAGATGTCTAAAGAAGATACTCTGGAGATGCAGGGCGAAGTGATTGAAAACCTGCCGAGTGCAACTTTTAAAGTGCGTCTCGAAAATGGGTATGTAGTGAATGCACATATATCCGGCAAAATGCGTATGCATTATATCCGTATTCTGCCAGGAGATAAGGTGACCGTAGAAATGACGCCCTATGATTTAACCAAGGGTCGCATTATATATCGTGCCAAATAGGGGGTTGTAATGAAAGTTCGGGCGTCGGTAAAAAAGCTCTGTCGTAATTGCAAGATAGTCCGTCGTAACGGTGTGGTGCGGGTCATTTGCGTGGAACCCCGTCACAAACAACGTCAAGGTTAAGGCGACTAAATTTATCAGTCTGTGGGATTGACCCACTTAGTCTTTTGGAGGAATTGCGGATGGCCCGCATCGCTGGTGTTAATATTCCAAACAACAAGCAAATAGAAATTGCTTTGACGTATATTTATGGTATCGGCAGAACTCGTTCGCAGAGTATTTTATCTGCAGCTGATATTGCGTTTGATATGCGCGTCAAGGACATCAGCGAACCCGAGCTGGAACGCATTCGGGCTGAGGTCGCCAAATTTCTGGTGGAAGGTGATCTCCGTCGTGAGGTAACCATGAACATCAAACGATTGATGGATCTTGGTTGCTATCGCGGTATTCGGCATCGTCGTGGACTTCCTGTTCACGGCCAGCGTACCAAGACGAACGCACGGACACGTAAGGGTCCTGCGAAATCGATCACTCGTTAACTAGGAAGATTCCAGTAATGGCGAAAACTCAGACAAACTCCCGTGTGCGGAAGAAAGTAAAGAAAAACGTACTTGATGGAGTAGCGCATATATATGCGTCATTTAATAACACCATCATCACCATCAGTGACCGTCAGGGCAATGTTCTGACTTGGGCCAGCTCTGGTGGCTCCGGTTTCCGTGGGTCGCGCAAAAGCACCCCTTTTGCCGCTCAGGTGGCAGCGGAAAACGCGGGTAAAAAAGCGCAGGAATATGGTGTCAAAAATCTGGATGTAGAAGTGCGCGGTCCTGGGCCCGGTCGGGAAAGTACAGTTCGTGCGCTGCATTCCATCGGCTTTCGCATTGCGAGTATTCGCGACGTCACGCCGATTCCCCATAACGGCTGCCGTCCGCCTAAAAAGCGGCGTGTTTAATTTTTAGGTGGAGGTAGTTAGTGGCTAAATATACGGGTCCCAGTTGTCGTTTGTGCCGTCGTGAAGGCGGCAAGCTCTTCCTGAAAGGTGAGAAATGCTTTTCGGACAAATGTCCTGTGAGCATTCGTGCCTATGCACCAGGCCAACATGGTCAGCGTCGTGGAAGAGTGAGCGAATACGGCGGTCAGCTGCGTGAAAAGCAGAAAATTCGGCGCATTTATGGTGTTCTCGAAGGTCAGTTCCGACGTTATTTCGAGCGGGCCAGTCAGGCTCGGGGTGTAACCGGTGAGACCCTGCTGCGTCTTCTTGAACTGCGTCTGGACAATGTTGCGTACCGGCTTGGATTTGGATCTTCGCGTGCGGAAGCCCGTCAGGTCGTTCGCCATGGCCATGTTCTGGTCAATGGCCGCCGCGTTGATATTCCATCCTATCAGGTCCGCGCCGGCGATGTGGTGAGTGTGGCTGAATCTGCCCGTCAACATGTACGGATTGTAGCTGCGGTTGAAGCAGCCGGTGGTCGCGGGTTTCCTGAATGGGTGAGCATGGATGCTGCCACACTCAGTGCAACAATTAAGGCCGTACCGGCGCGTGAAGATATCGCACCGGATTTGAACGAACAGGTCGTCGTGGAGTTGTACTCTAAGTAAGACCGGGGGTTGAGGAACGCTTATGACTGATGTTGGTGATTTGTTACGTCCGCAGGGCGTAGAAGTTGAAGAAATTTCCGTACGTCGTGCGCGCCTGTCTTTGGGCCCTCTGGAGCGTGGCTTTGGTCACACCTTGGGCAGTGGTTTGAGGCGTATTCTGCTTTCTTCGCTGAAGGGAGCGGCAGTGACCGAGGTGGAGATTGAGGGTGTTCTGCACGAATATTCAAGCATCGAAGGGGTGCAGGAAGATGTCGTGGATATTCTCCTCAATCTGAAAATGCTTGCGGTCCGCTCCCAGGGACACAGTGATGTGATGGTTACCTTGCGCAAGCGTGGCCCGGGTTTGATGACCGGTGCAGATATTGTTTCTGAGCATGGTATTGAAGTGGCCAATCCTGATCAGGTCATAGCTACTTTGACTCGGGATGTCGAACTGGTGATGCATCTGCGGATTGACGATGGTCGCGGCTATGATGCTGCAGCTACCCGGCGTCAGAATCATGAGAAACGTATTGGCGTGATGGCGCTGGATGCCAGTTTCAGTCCGGTTTTGAAAGTCAGTTACCAGGTCGAAAGTGCGCGTGTAGAACAGCGTACCGATTTGGATCGCTTGGTACTGGATGTGGAAACCAACGGCGTCGTTGATCCGGTTTGGGCCGTTCAGGAGGCCTCACGGATTCTGCGTAGTCAGTTGGGCGTTTTGGCTGGCGCTGAAAACCAGCAGGAGCCTGAAGCTTCTCAGGTACAAAACGGTCAGGATCTGATGCCCTTGCTGATACGTCCCGTGGATGATCTGGAGCTGACGGTTCGTTCTGCCAATTGTCTCAAAGCAGAAGATATTTTTTACATTGGTGATCTGGTTCAAAAATCCGAACAGGAACTATTGAAAGCTCCTAATCTCGGCAAAAAATCACTCACTGAAATCAAGGAAGTGCTGGTGGCCCATGGCCTCAGTCTGGGTATGCGTGTTGAAAACTGGCCGCCGGAGAACCTGCCGCCCATTTCCGGGCGCGGCGCAGACGTTGATGTTAACGGCTAATGTTCAGAATTTGGTAGAGGGAATGGGTTATGCGTCATCGCAAAAGTGGTAAGCAACTAAATAGAAATAGCAGCCATCGGCAGGCCATGTTTGCCAACATGATGGTGTCCTTGTTTCACCATGAGCGTATTGTTACGACGCTTCCAAAGGCCAAAGAGCTGCGCCGCTTTGCCGAACCGATGATAACCTTGGCGAAGGATGCCACGGTTGCCAAGCGTCGTCTGGCTTTTGCGCGCTTGCGTGATCGGCAGGCCGTGGTTAAACTTTTCGATGATCTCGGCCCACATTATGCTGCGCGTCCCGGTGGATATTTGCGTATTGTGAAATATGGCTTTCGTGCTGGTGACAATGCCCCTTTGGCTATTGTCGAGTTGGTCGACCGTCAGGTTGCTACTACCTGATATCGCTGTACAAGGGCTTTTGAAGCACAAATCGGTCCATGATGAAAATCTGGGCCGTTTTTTTTGTGCTTTTTTTAGGTTTCTATCTACACATTCAACATGACTATGTACTATAGTAGTTTGGTATCGTTGTGCTTATTCTTCGGTACCCATGCTAATAGGAGAAGTGTATGAAGAAGTTGACCCGTCGTGAATGGTTCCGGTCGAGTGGTAAGGTGGTTTTGGCAGCCGCAGTGGCACCGGCAGTGCTGTCCAATATCGCAGAGGCCGCAACCAGTAAGGCCAGTCAGGCCTCAGTGCAGTATGTTACCCACCCCAACGGCAAGGAAATGTGCAGTAATTGCAAATTTTTTATCCCTGGAGCCAAACCCAACGAAGATGGGGCGTGCAAGGTCGTGTCGGGCAAAATTAGTCCCCATGGATATTGCGCTGTTTATATGCCGAAAAAATAAATCGCTGAATTATTGCTGTCCGGTGCTGCCAAATCCGGCACTACCCCTCTCTGTGGCAGCAAACTCATCCACCACCAGAATTTCGGGGCGAATAACGGGTACCAGAACCATCTGCGCTACCCGTTCTCCCGGTTCAATGACAATTTCATCTTGACTGCGGTTCCATAGTGACATTTTTATGGGTCCCTGGTAATCCGCATCAATGAGACCGGTTAGATTACCCAATACCAGTCCCTTATGTCCGAGCCCGGAGCGGGGTAACAGGAGTGCGGTGATTTTGGGATCAGCGATGTGCATGGCAAAGCCAGCTGATACTAACTCCACAGTGTTTGCCAACAGATGCAAGGGCTCATCCAGGCAGACGCGTAAATCCATCCCAGCGGCGTCAGCGCTGGCATAATGGGGTAAAGGCCATTGTTTACCAATGCGTGGGTCGAGGATGCGAATTTGCAAATTAGTCACGGGAATGATGAACCTCGCTGGCGAAGTGGATTTTGCTGATGTGGCGGATGAGTATTCTTGCCATATCAATTTTACGGCAAGCTGGAATTTCTATATGCATTTTATCGTGGAGTAGGGTGCAGGCATTGATTTCACAGCCCATTCCAGTCGTGCTCCTGCTGATATCGTTGACAATAATGGTATCGGCCCCCTTGCGGCTTGCTTTGGCGCGTGCTGAATCCAAGTGATCCCGGGTTTCTGCGGCAAAGGCAACAATGACCCGTGGGCGTTGGGGGTGACGATGGATGCTGGCCACGATATCTGGATTCTGCGTTAACGCAATCTGCTCAGGAACTGCTGATTTGGGCGTTTTATGCGGGCTTTGCAGAGTGGGTCGATGGTCCGCAACTGCGGCATTGGCAATCAATAAATCCGTGGGTATTTCCAGACTATGCAGGCAGGCCTCGAGCATCTGCTGGGCCGAGGTGACATCTTCGCGCACAACCCCTGGCGGCGTTGCTTCATGACTGGGACCGCTGATGAGTCTTACCTGCGCACCGGCTTCAGCACAAGCCTGAGCCAGAGCAAATCCCTGTTTGCCGCTTGCCCGGTTGGTCAGTCCCCGGGCTGGATCCAGGCTTTCCCAGGTGGGGCCTGCAGTAACCAGTATTTGCTTTCCAGAAAGCGTTTTGCTGGCCAGAGCCAGGCGCAGTTGGCCAACTATCTGCTCTGGTTCCAACATGCGTCCCGCACCCTCTTCGCCACAAGCCAAAACTCCGGCATCAGGGCCCAGAAATTGGGCACCAAATTCAAGCAGACGCCGGACATGTCCCTGGGTTGCAGAATGTGACCACATGCTGGCGTTCATGGCCGGAGCAAGAAAAACGGGTGCGTGCGTGACCAGCAGCAGGGTACTGAGTAGATCATCGGCAAGGCCCAGGGAAAAACGGGCAAGACTATTTGCCGTCACCGGCGCCACAATAATGGCATCCGGCCAGCGTGCCAGGCGAATATGATCCATTGCGGCTTCTTCCTCAGCGGCAAATAAATCCTGGCGTACCGGCTGACCACTCAGGGCCTGTAAAGTGATGGGCGTAACAAACTGCCTGGCATTTTGGGTCATGACTACGCGTACTTCGGCGCCCAGGCGCAGCAAATGGCGGACTATTTCCGGACTTTTATAGGCCGCAATGCTGCCACAAATTCCCAGCAGAATTCGTTTGCCAGCCAGGGGCTCGGTCGTGTTGAATAGGGTTCCTATCATGATAATCCCAGTTTAAGGGATGGAGGGAGCAAATGGCTATTACTGATTGGCCGGTGGACGAACGGCCGCGAGAAAGATTATTACAGAAAGGGGCGCAAAGTCTGTCTGATGCCGAGCTTTTGGCGATTTTTCTGCGGGTTGGTGTGAAAGGTAAAAGTGCAGTGGATGTATCCCGGGAATTGTTGCAAATTTTTGGTGGGTTACGGGCCTTGCTGACGGCTACCCGGGATCAGTTTTGTGCGCATCATGGTATGGGTGATGCGAAATATGCTTTACTGCAGGCGGTATTGGAGATGGGGCGACGGCATCTGGCAGAAGATTGGCAGCGGGGTAGTTGCCTGGACTCCCCACAGCGCGTTCGCCAGTATTTGTCGGCCAGTCTGCGCGATCGCGGCCGGGAAATATTCGCTGTCATTTTTCTGGATCATCGCCACCGGGTGTTGAAGCTCGAAGAAATGTTTTTGGGGACCATAGATGCTGCGACAGTCCATATTCGCGAAGTGGTGAAGCGCGCGCTGGAGTTGAATGCGTCCGCCTTGATTGTCGCGCACAATCATCCTTCCGGCGTGGCAGAGCCGAGCTCTGCTGATCTCGCGCT
This sequence comes from Acidithiobacillus sp. HP-11, assembly GCF_015100075.1. Lineage (NCBI taxonomy): Bacteria > Pseudomonadati > Pseudomonadota > Acidithiobacillia > Acidithiobacillales > Acidithiobacillaceae > Acidithiobacillus > Acidithiobacillus sp. HP-11. The sequence goes on along the minus strand of NZ_JACKYY010000003.1, from coordinate 64,220 downwards.
GACCCGGCGTCTGGAAAGTGCCATGCAGTTACTGGAGTTGCGTTTGCTGGATCATTTTATTGTCGGTGAAGGTGAACCCTTGTCTTTGCGCGAGCAGGGGGGTTGGTGAATAAAAATAAACCCATCTGGCAGCGCGCACTCTATGCTCTGCGCGGGCTGAGGATTGCCGCACGGGAAGAAGCCAGCTTTCGCGCAGAATTATGGGCTGTGCTGGCGGCCGTGGCGTTTTTGCTTTGGGCGCAGGTCGCTTTATGGTGGTGGGGTTTGGCCCTGCTGTGGATGGCCATGCTGTTGGCTACCGAGTTATTGAATAGTGCAGTAGAGTCGCTGGCGGATCTGGTCAGTCCCGAATTTCATCCCCTTGTTGCTCGCGCCAAGGATTGTGGGGCGGCAGCGGTTTTTGTCTTGAGCATCGTCGGTGTTGCTCTGCTGTTACTGATTTTGTGGCAGCATTTCCATGCTGGGGGTGGATAAGATGGGTGTTATTTTACCCGGTGCGCTGTTGCTGCCTATAATGACCGTATATGCGGGTTGCGGCGGGGCTTATGGAAGCCACGGACTGGCTGCCGGAAAATTGCAAAACGTAGGGAGAAATAATGGGTATTAACGCAGGCATTACCGTTATTGCCGTTGTCTTGATCATTATTTTGCTGATCATTGCGGTGACTGCGGGCGTATTTATTCGGACTTTTTTGCGTTTGGAAAGATTGCTGGCCCGTGCTGAACAGGATGTTGGCCCCCTGATTTTTGAGCTGAAGTCGGCCTTGGTAGATATCAAGAAAATGACCCAGGTGGGGCGGGCGCAAATGAATCGGGTGGATTCCACCATGAAGTACCTCAGTCGGGAAATTATGGAAACCACCGAAACCCTGGTCCAGCCTGTACAGGAACTCGGTATGTGGTATCGGGCTTTGCGCACAGGCTGGCGCTATTTTTCACGCAAACGTTAAAGCCGGAAACGGCGAGGAGAAAAACCATGAGAAACGCAGAAGGTTTTGTAGTGGGGATTCTGGTAGGTGCAGTAGGCGCCTTATTGCTGGCACCAGCCAGCGGTGCGGAAACCCGTCAGGAATTGCGTAAGGCGATGGACAAGGGTAGAGAGCGTTTTTACAACCTGGAATCTTTGGCGGAAGAACGCATTGCGGTGTTGATTGATGAAATCCAGGAAAAAACTGCTCGATTGATGGATGCCGGCGGAGATTTAATGGAATCCAAACGTGAAGATTTGCTGGAGGCTATCCAGGTAGCCAAGCGGGCTCTGGCCGACGAGCGGGACATTCTTACCAGAAGCACACGTGCCCGTCGGGAAGTGCTGTTGGAAGAAGAAGAGAACCTCTGATTTCAGTGTTCGACACGTGACTTTTTATGGTGTAATCAATCATTTCATGGTGCGGTTGCGGGTCGGGACGGCTATGATGTGCAGACCGAATTCTTAAGGAGATACAGATGGCTGATAAATTGTTGATGGTTATGGTAAACACCGATCCTTCCAACCCCCAGGAACTGGGTGCGCCGTTCTTTCAGGCTACCGTTGCTGCCGCAATGGATTTTGACGTGGAAGTGGTGTTGACCGCCCGTGCCGGTGAGTTGGCCAAAAAAGGCGTGGCGGAAAAAATGTTCGTGATGCCTGGCAGTCCCAAAAGTGTCTACGATTTCATCAAGGATGCCCATGAGGCTGGCGTAAAGTTTTTTGTCTGCACTCCGACTCTGGAATTGTGGGACTGCACCAAGGAAGATTTGATTCCTGAAGTATCCGACGTGGTCGGTGGCGCTTATGTGATTGAGCAGGCCATGGACGACGACGTGGTCACCTTTACGTATTGATGCCAAGATGACACCTACCCATTTGGGGCCCGCTGAACATCTGTTCAGCGCGGAAGAGGTGGAAGCGGCCATCCAGAGGATGGCCGTTGCCATTAATAAGGATCTTGAACATCTGACCCCACATCGCCCGGTGGTGCTGCTCTGTGTGTTGACTGGCGCCATTGTCGTGGTGGGCCAGCTCATGCCGCATTTGCATTTTCCCATGACGCTGGATTGTGTACAGGTCAGTCGCTACGGTTCAGAAACCAGTGGTGGCGAGTTGCAATGGCGTACGCGTCCCAAGGAGTCTCTCTCAGGGGCTGTTGTGCTCCTGGTGGATGATATTCTGGATGAAGGTATTACCCTCAAATCCATTCAGGATTATTGCATGGCAGAAGGTGCTGTGGCGGTGCATACGGCGGTGATGGTACGCAAGATGCGGCCGCGATCTGTGGACCTGCAGGTAGATTACGTCGGTCTGGAGGTTCCAGATCAGTTTGTGTTTGGCTATGGTCTGGATGCCCGAGGCCTGGGCCGTAATGCCCCGGGAATTTTTTTTCTCCCGGAGGATCACTAAATGGGTGTGGTCGGCATTATTGGTGGAAGTGGTTTGACGCGACTCAATAATCTGCAGATCCGTAATCGTCGGGTGGTGAGAACGCCGTTTGGTGAGGCTTCCGGCCCCCTGACTTTTGGTGATCTGGGCGGGCAGGAAGTGGTTTTTCTGGCTCGGCACGGTTACGGACATACCATTCCCCCGCACCGGGTGAATTATCGTGCCAATATCTGGGCCTTGCACCATGTGGGAGTGACCCATGTGATTGCCGTGGCGGCGGTGGGTGGTATCAGTGCAGCCATGCAATCCGGGGTGATATGTGTTCCGGACCAGTTGATTGACTACACCAGCGGAAGGCCTGGCACTTTCTTTGAAGGTGGCGAAAGCATGGTGGTCCATATTGATTTTTCCGAACCCTACTGCGGACGTATTCGTGAACGTCTTTTAGAGGGGGCAAAGGTTTCTGATGTGGGGGTGATAGATGGGGCTACCTATGCGGCTACCCAAGGTCCCCGTCTGGAAACCATTGCGGAAATTCGGCGCATCGAAAAAGATGGTGGAGATATTGTGGGCATGACCGGGGCACCGGAAGCGGTATTGGCCCGCGAGATCGGTCTTTGTTACGCACCCATATCGTTGGTAGTCAATCCGGCCGCTGGCAAATCCAGCGAGCCCATCACCATGGAGGCCATTGACGCCGTCATGCATGAGGGCATGGAAAGAGTCCGGGCGATTCTGGCCAGTACGGTGCCTCTGCTGGCTGATTGCCCGCAATGTGACTGCGGCGTTTCAGTAGGCCCGGAAGCACTTAAACATTTGCACAGTCGGCGCAAGTAACGATCGACTAAAAAAGGCAGATCGTCAGTCAGATCTGCCTTTTTAACTTTCAGCGTAAAGTGACCAACTCTTCCGAGCTGGTGGGATGAATGGCGATGGTATCGTCAAAATCCTTTTTGCTGGCGCCCATGCGTAAAGCTACTGCAAAACCCTGCAACATTTCGTCGACGCCATCGCCAATGGCATGCAAACCGACAATTTTTTCTTCCCGTCCTACGGTCACCAGTTTCATGGCGGTTTTTTCAGGGTCTTCGGAAAATGCCCGCAACATGGGGGTAAAACGGGTTTGATACACCTTGACGGCTTCATCTCCGTAAGTTTCCCGCGCGGCCGTTTCGCTGAGGCCTACCGTGGCGATGGGGGGATGGCTGAAGACTACCGTTGGCACCAGCGTGGCATCCAGGTGGCGTTCGGTCTGCTGGTTGAATAAGCGATCCGCCAGTCTTCTCCCGGCAGCAATAGCCACCGGGGTCAGGGCGGGAGCGCTGGTCACGTCGCCCAACGCATAAATGCCGGGAATAGCGGTGTTCTGGAAAGCATCCACGGGAATAAATCCTTGCGCGTCTTTGGTAATGCTCGCATTTTCCAGCTCCAGTTCTTCACTGTTTGGGCGTCTGCCAATCGCCCAAATGACGGCATCCAGTCCGCCCAGGCAGTCTCCATCCTGAAAGTGCAGGCATAAACCATCAGGGCGTTTTTCCAGCTCACGCACCTGACGCTGGGCCAGCAAATTGATGCCTTGATGGAGCATGGCATCCATCAGATGTTCACGAAGCATCGGCTCGAAATCATTCAGAAAATGTTTGCGTCGCATGAGCAGTGATACATCACTGCCCAAAGCATGCAAAACGCCAGCCAGTTCTACGGCAATATAACCGGCTCCGACAATGGCGACACAGCGTGGAGCCTTTTCCAACGCAAAAAAACCGTCCGAACTGATACCCAGCTCGGCACCAGGAATATCCGGCCAGGTGGGTTGGCCACCAGTAGCGATGAGGATGTGCGGGGCACGCAGAATCTTACTGTCTACTTCCACCTGGTTTTTGTCATGAAAACGCGCATGTCCACGAATCAAGGTAACGCCATTACCATCCAGTCCCTGTGCATAGCGGCCATTGAGACGATCAATATAAGCGTCTCTTTTGGCCTTGAGCCGTTCCCAATGAAAACTGGAGGCAACCGCATCAAAACCATAGTCTTCTGCCATCCGCATTTGTTCGGCCAGGTGAGCAGCATTCCAGAAGATTTTTTTAGGCACACAACCGACATTGACGCAGGTGCCTCCCAGTGGTCCTGCTGCGATCAATGCAGTTTTGGCCCCATAGCTGGCTGCCCGGTTGGCCGTGGCAATACCGCCACTGCCGCCGCCAATGACGATTAAATCATAATCCTGGTTCACGCTGGTTTCTCCTTGTTTTGCTGCGTTTATTCCGGCTTTCTGGATTCAGGTTAATACAAATTTATTTACCTAAAAACTTCTCCAGATCATCTGCACCACCAATATGGCGTCCGCCAATAAACACCTGGGGTACCGTCGAGCGACCACTGACTGCGCGAATACTGCGCGAGCTGATGCCCGTCCCCATGCCGGTGTGGATTTCCTCGAAAACCATATTATGTTCTTTTAACAGGGCTTTGGCCCGGGCGCAGTGCGGACAACCTTCACGCGTAAATACGGTGATAAATTCCGGATCCCTGGCCTCGGGATTGATGTAACGCAACATGGTATCCGCGTCGGAGACTTCAAAGGGATCACCGGGTTTGTCAGGCTCGATAAACATTTTGCTAATGGCGCCATCTTTGACCAGCATGGAGTAGCGCCAGGAACGCTTACCAAATCCCAAATCGCTTTTGTCTACCAGCATACCCATACCTTGGGTAAAATCCCCATTCCCATCGGGAATCAGGCGGATATTTTCTACGCCCAGTTCTTTGGCCCAGGCATCCATCACAAAAGCATCGTTCACTGAAAGGCAGATAATTTCATCCACACCGTTTTCCCGAAAGGTCGGAGCCAATTCGTTGTAACGGGGCAGATGGCTGGAAGAACAGGTAGGGGTGTAAGCACCGGGCAATGAAAATACCACGACGGTTCTGTCCTTGAAGAGGCTGTCACTGCTCATATCCCGCCATTGGTTGTCGACGCGGGTGCGAAAAGTGGCTTGTGGAACCGATTTACCTTCCATACTGGTAAGCTTCATAACGATCTCCTTGTGCGGTTGTGGAAACAATGCATCACGATGTGTTCTGCACTATGAACAATAATAGAATAAGTCTAAAAAATGTGCAATATATTTTGCTGACGCCCCTGACTCGCCTGAATATAAGCTAACTCTCTTGGTAAAGCTTGTGTTTCTTGTTGCCTCGTCCAACTGCCTTTTATGGGCGTGGGTGTAGTAGATGTTCTTCAGTCCAAGTTGTCGTGATGCAGGACGATCGCGAAAAAACTACGGTGTCCCGCAAATGGTTTGCCCAGGCAGTGCAACTTATATTTACTGGGTATGATTGTCATCTGGGAGTCTCTTGGTATGCGTGTATTTATTACTGGCGCGACGGGTTTCATAGGTACGGCGGTTGCACGTGAATTGAAGGAAAATGGCCACACAGTGGTCGGGCTAGCCCGCACCAGCGCAAAGGCGGTGGCACTACGAAGGCAAGGAATTGAGCCACATCAGGGTGATCTGGATGATCTTGATAGTCTGCGCGCAGCTGCTGCAGGGTCTGATGGTGTGATTCATCTCGCTTTCATGCATGGATTATCCAGTGCCTCTTGGCGTAGCCGCCTGTATATATTGGCTGGCGGCACACCGGATAGAATCGTACAGCACTTTCTCAAAGTCGTCAGTGACGCCGACCGGCGCGCCATTGATGCGATGAGCACCGTCTTGCAGGGCTCGAACCGCCCGCTGGTCGCCACGTTTGGTACTTTGGGTTTGGCTGCCGCCGGTGTTATGCGTAATGTGCCTGGTGTAGAGGCGGATGGGCCGGATCCGGCTTCCCCCGGCTATGGACGTGCCATCACCGAGACTGTGCTCGAAAGGTGGGCAGACAGTGGTGTGCGCACATCAATTGTCCGGTTGTCACCCACCGTGCACGGCGCTGGCGACAACGGGCTAATGCGGCAGATAATCCAGACGGCGCGTAAAAAGCGGATGATGGGATACGTTGGAGATGGACGCAATCGCTGGCCTGCTGTGCATCGTGACGACGCGGCAAAGCTGTTCAGGCTTGCGTTGGAAAAAGGTACAGCCGGTGCCCGTTATCATGGTGTAGCAGAAGAGGGTGTTGCCATGTCTGACATCGCCGGCATGATTGGCCAACGGCTGGGCCTGCCAGTGAAGTCGGTGACTTCTGAAGGAGCAAAAAAGCAGTTCGGGTGGCTGGGTCCTTTTATGGCGTTGGATAATCCTAGCTCCAGCAGTTGGACACGCGCACAGCTGGGTTGGCAACCGCGCGGGCCGTTATTGCTCAAAGACCTTGAAGCCAGCGATTATTTCCGCGACTGATTCGAGGTTCAGGCATAGTATGAGCATTAACGCTTCTGTTTGGTATTCACCTTTGTTGCGCCATACTCCATTTATCGGGCTATCGGCCCCGAGGTAATTCATGGACCCGCTTTCGGATATGCTGTCTTTGCTCCGACCGCAGAGCTATGCATCTCGCGGTCTTGACGCGGGCGGCCGTTGGGCACTGGATTTTCCATCTGGCCCGGGAATCAAGTGCTACGCACTGACTACAGGACGTTGCTGGTTGTGGGTTGACGGCAAAAATTCGCCGATTGCTATGACGGCTGGTGACTGCGTGCTGCTGCCGCGTGATCTAGCATTCCGTTTTGGCAGCGATGCAGATGTGCCAGCGCAGGACGTAATGACATTGATTTCCGATACGCAGATGGGGGCCGTGATTACTCTCAACGGCGGGGGAGAATGTAGCGGCGTGGGCGGTTATTTTGAGTTTATAGATCCACAGGCTGATCTGCTGCTTAGCCTGTTGCCGCCTGTGATACAGGTACGCGAAGAGTCAGACCGTGTTGCTTTGCGTCAGTCGATAGAGCGTTTGATGCAGGAGCTCCGTGAACCACAGCCCGGTGGCGAGTTATTAGCTGGCCACATTGCGCAGATGCTGCTGATACAAGCTTTGCGCCTATTCCTGGCTGATGGTTCTGAACAGGGAATAGGGTGGTTGTTCGCCTTGGCTGATCGCCATATCGGCGCGGCGCTGGTCGTCCTACATGCTGACCCAGGCTATCGCTGGACCCTGTTGGCGCTTGCGCAACACGCTGGTTTGTCTCGTTCCAGTTTCGCTAAACGCTTCAAAGCCACTGTTGGCGAAGCACCTATGGAATATCTCACCAGTTGGCGTATGCAGCTCGCTGCTGATCGACTTGTGCGCAGGCAAGAATCCGTTGCCAGCATAGCCTACGCGTTGGGTTACGAATCTGAAAGTGCCTTCAGCGTGGCTTTCAAACGTCGGATGGGCTGTCCACCGGGAAGGTATGCTCGGGGTGGTTCCATTTAGAACCAGCCAAGAAAATGCGCTGCAGTATCCAGTCCGCCATAGCGAATCTGAAAATCGGCCTGGGCGCGGACAACCGCCTTGGCATGATAGGCAATACCCACACCTGCCTTGCGTAACATCGGCAGATCATTGGCGCCATCGCCAATGGCAATGCAGTGACTGGCATCGGTTCCGGCACTGATGGCCAGCAAATCGAGAAGGTCGGCCTTGGCGTTGGCATCGACAATATCACCCAAAACCTGCCCGGTGATTTTACCATCGACAATTTCCAGGGTATTGGCAAAGGCGTAATCCAGATCCAGCATTTCCTGGAGATGGCGGGTAAACTGGGTGAATCCACCGGAAACCACACCGGTTTCCAGGCCCTGAGACTTGGCTGCCTGGATGAGTTCCCGTGCGCCTGGACTCAGTTGCAGGCGTTCGCGAATGATGGCGTCGATAGTGCTGGCGGGTGTGCCCTGGAGCAAGCGCACGCGTTCGCGCAGGGAGGTCTGAAAGTCCAGTTCACCCGCCATGGAGCGTTCGGTAATGGCGGCAACCTGCCGCTTGAGACCCAGGTGATCCGCCATTTCATCAATACATTCAATGCTGATCAAGGTGGAGTCCATGTCGGTCAACAACAGCTTAAAGTTACCAGCTTCCCAGAGTGGTGTTATGGCCAGATCAAGCTGGATGCCTTCCAGAGCGTCGGCCAAGGCACGATTGGCGGCAGGAACCGGACCTTGAGGGCCGTGAATGGCAATGGCCAGACTATCGCCCTGGGCATGAAGTATGCGGCCAGGCATGCTGTTCTGAAGATGCAGGGTCGTCAATGCACGGCGCAGCGCCTCGGGCTGCGCCGTGCCGCGCAATACCATACGGGAGACGCTGTCTACACTGGACATGGGGGACCAGAAAACTTCTCTTTGCTGATGCAAGGCCTGCCGCGATAATTCATCCAGAAACGGCGCAATTTCGCTGACGGCAACCGGTAAATTCCAGCTTTGTAGCCAGCATCCCCACAGTTCCTGATGGCTTTCCGTACTATGAACAAATTGTCCCATACTGGAGGGTAAAGTCATGGGGCCACGTCCGGCGGGACTCAATATGGCAAGGCGCGTGCTGCTCATGCATTACTCCTTAATGGTTCAATGAGTTGAATGATTTTTTGGCAGCGTGCCTCGCCGTCGGGTAAATCCTGGCGAATTCTGAGGCGTTGGCCGCCATCCAGCTGATAGACACTGTGCGGACGCTGAATAAGCGCAATGATTTTTTCCGGGGATACCTGATTTTCCTGGGCGAATTGCAGGCGCGCTCCCGAAGGTCCGGCATCAATCTGATCAATGCCGATTTGGCTGGCCAGGAGTCGGAGCTGGGTCTGGCACAGCAAGGTTCTGGTCGGGTCTGGCAATGGCCCGAATCGGTCGATCATTTCCACCATGATTTCACCAATGGCGGAATCACTGCGGACATCGCTGAGGCGCTTGTATAGCTGCAAACGCAAGTGCACGTCGGGCAGATAATTGTCGGGAATCAGTGCCGCCGTATTCAGATGAATTTCCGGTCCGCTGGCGCGTTGTTCGGCCAGGCTGCGGGGGTCCTTGCCCGCACGGATGGCGGCAACGGCGTCGTTGAGCCATTCCATAAAGAGCGTGAAACCCACTTCATCCATGTGCCCGCTTTGCTCTTCGCCCAGAAGTTCACCGGCTCCACGAATTTCCAGATCATGACTGGCCAGGGCAAAGCCGACCCCCAGATCTTCCAGAGATTGAATGGCATCCAGGCGGCGCCGGGCATCATCACTCATGGCGCGTACATCGGGGGTAAACAGATACGCATAGGCCCGTTGATGGGAACGTCCCACCCGGCCCCGGAGCTGGTGGAGTTGCGCGAGGCCAAATTTATCAGCGCGATTGATGAGTATGGTATTGGCGTGGGGATTGTCGATACCGGATTCGATAATCGTGGTGCTGAGCAGAATATCGAAGCGTTGATGATAAAAATCCAGCATGACCGCCTCCAGCTCGCCTTCAGGCATTTGCCCGTGGGCGATCCGGAGCCGGGCTTCGGGAAGCAGACGCTTCAGGTTGCTGGCCATGCGTTCGATATCCCGTACTTCATTGTGCAGAAAATAAATTTGTCCGCCCCGATGTAATTCTCGCTGACAGGCTTCGACGACCACAGCGTCTTCCCAGATCTGCACAAAAGTACGCACTGGTTGCCGACGCTGGGGTGGGGTGGCGATGATGGATAAATCGCGCAATCCGGCCAGGGACAGATTCAGGGTGCGGGGAATAGGCGTGGCCGTCAGGGTGAGAATATCCACTTCGGCACGCAGGGCTTTGATCTGCTCCTTTTGCCGCACACCAAAGCGGTGCTCCTCGTCCAGAATCAACAGGCCGAGATCCTTAAAAGCCACATCTTTCTGGAGCAGGCGATGGGTTCCGATCAGAATCCGGACGTCTCCGGCCTGGGTGGCGGCCAGGATTTCCTTGTGGGTTTTGCCCTTCTGAAAACGGGACAGGACCTCGATCCGCAGCGGCATTCCGGCAAAGCGGTTTTGAAAGTTTTCATAGTGCTGCTGAGCCAGCAAAGTGGTCGGTACCAGAACCACGACCTGTGCCCCGCCATGGGCTGCCAGAAAGGCTGCCCGCAACGCCACTTCGGTTTTGCCGAACCCTACATCACCACAAACCAGTCGATCCATGGGATGCGGGCTGATCATGTCGGCAATGACGGCGTCAATAGCTTGTTGTTGATCGGGCGTTTCTTCAAAAGGAAAGCGGGAAATAAAATCCCAATAGGCTTCATCCGGTGGCGCAAAAGCACGGCCCTGGCGAGCTGCCCGCCGCGCGTATATGTCCAGCAGTTCACTGGCGGCATCAATGGCTTTCTCCCGGGCCCTGGCTTTGGCTTTATCCCAGTGTTGACTGCCGAGGCGAGATAGCACCGGTTCTGCTGCCCCATTGCCCACATAACGGGCAATGCGATCCAGATGATCTGCCGGGACATACACCAAATCTCCCTGGGCATATTCCAGTACCACATACTCGTTGACGTCGCCTTGGGCGGCAAAAGGCGTGCTCATTCCCTGAAAACGTCCAATGCCATATTCTTCGTGGGTGACCGCATCGCCGGGCTGCAGTTCGCCCAGATCGCGAACCATGCCTTCCACATGACGTTGGCGGACCTGCGCACTTCGTCTTTGCGCAAATACCCGGTCACCGAAAATCTGCGCTTCCGAGATGAGTGCAAGTTGGACCAGATTTTTCTCTTTCAGCAGCAGACCGCGCTCCAGAGGGGCTACGGTAATGGCGATTTTTTCTGTGGACAGGAGAAAATCCGGCCAGTTTTTCAGGCGGGCGGCGCCTAAACCCGCTTTGTTCAGGCGCTCAGACAGTGCTTCCTGACGGCCCGGAGATTCTGCAGCAATCAGGGCGCGGCCCTGCTGGGGGAGGTGACGCAGAAAAGTTTCCAGTGCGGACAGGGGCGTTTCGCTGTTTCCCTGCAGGGCTGGTAGTGGTCCGCAGGGTAGGCTTTCACCGTGGCCTTCTACCTCGCCATGCACCTGTGCATGACTCTGGAGTGCTGTTTCCCATTCGGAAGGCGTCAAAATAAGTGCGTCTGGTGGCAAAATCGGATAACTGGTGTCGTATGCCCGCTCTTCATGGCGTTCCTGCCAGTCCTGGCGAATCTGCTGGCTGGCGCTTTCCAGGCCGGGGGGCATGAAAATGATCCCGTCCGGAGGAAAATGGGTAAGCAGATGGCTGCTTTCCGGGAAAAACAGAGGCAGGTAATGCTCTGCTCCCTGGGGAATCTGTCCGCGACTTGCCGCTCGATAGACTTCGGCACGTTGCGGGTCACCACTGAATTTGGCCCGAAACTGACTGCGGAATTCATTCAGTGCTGCCGCATCCACAGGAATTTCGCGCGCCGGCAGCAGGGATACCCTGGATACTTTCTCCAGAGTCCGCTGGGTTTCCGGATCAAATGCCCGGATGCTTTCTACCTGGGTGTCAAATAACTCAATTCGGTAGGGCAGCGGGCTACCACTGGGAAACAGGTCAATAATGCCGCCGCGCCAGGCGAGCTCTCCAGGTTCGGAAACTTCGCTGACATTGCGGTAGCCCGCATCAATCAGGCGTTGTCGAAAGCGCTCGGGCTGGAGGTTGTCTCCCACGGCCAGTACAAAGGCATGTTGATCAAGAAAACTCCTGGGCGGAAGACGTTGTAGAGCGGCCGCCAGAGGGACCAGACACAGCCCGCGCCAATTGGGTAAGGCCGCCAATGTCGCGAGACGGGTGGCGGTCGCATCAGCCGGAGGTGCCAGACGATCATAGGGCAGAATTTCCCGATCCGGGAAAATCAGGGGCGCATCCAGATCCGGCGCAAAAAATGACCACTCGCGCTGCCATTCTTCCAGATCACGGGGATTGGGCAGGAGCACCAACAGAGGTTTTTGCCATTTCCGGAGCATTTCGGCTGCCAGCCAGCAATCGGCAGCCCCGAAAACATGGCTGAAACTGCGTGCATTACCTGCACGGGGGACAGGGCCCAAAGCGAGAGGAAAGTCCAAAATATCCGGGATATCATATCAGCAAATTCAGGGAGCCTAGTGTAAGGTGCCCGTGCTCAAACTGCAAAAGCTGAAACGCTTGCGCCTGCTGGATAGACTGCGGATACTGCGTCTGAATCCCATAGGTTGAGGAAAATTGATGGAGCGGATCTGGGTCATTATTCCAGCCGGAGGGCGGGGCCAACGTTTTGGTGGAACTCAGGCTAAACAATATGTTTTGCTACGCGGGCAGCCTGTTCTTGCGCATACCCTGAATATTTTTCTGCACGAAAAACGGATATCCGGAGTGCAGTTGGTGTTGCCGGGTGAGGACCTGGAAAGCGGAGCCTGGCGAGACTTGTTGGGTGATGATTTGGCCTTGTCTTTGGCCCCTGTAAGAGGCGGGAAGCAACGTGCTGATTCCGTGCGGCTCGGTTTGGAGGCCTTGCGGAAAGCCGGCGCTGCCGATACGGACTGGGTGCTGGTACATGATGCTGCACGACCCTGTTTGCGCGCCGAAGACCTGGGCAATTTGCTGGATAGTCTGAGAGAATCACCGCAGGGGGCATTGCTGGGAATTCCCGTTGCCGATACCCTCAAGCGCGAAAAAGACGGCCTTTCCCTGGGTACGGTGGATCGGGAAGGGTTATGGCGGGCTTTAACACCTCAGGCTTTCCCCCTGGCAGCATTGCTTGCAGCCCTGCAATCTGCGCAGGGTGCCGCAATGCCCATTACCGATGAAGCTTCGGCGATGGAGCTGCAGGGTTGGCGTCCGCATCTGATTCAGGGGCATGGGGATAATATCAAGATTACCCTGGGAGATGATCTGGCTTTGGCCGCAGCCATCCTGGCGGCCCGTGACGAGGAGAAATGATGCAGCTGCGTATTGGTCATGGTTTTGATGTGCATGCTCTGGTTCCCGAGCGCCTGTTGATACTCGGAGGGGTCAAGATTCCCTATGAGCGGGGTCTGGCCGGGCACTCCGATGCGGACGTCTTGCTGCATGCCATTTGTGACGCCTTGCTGGGTGCCGCAGCATTGGGAGATATCGGCCGCCATTTTCCCGACACGGATGCACGTTTTGCCGGCGCCGATTCCCGTCTTTTGCTCCGGCATTGTCATGCTTTGATTCAGGAAAAGGGTTTTTCGGTCGGGAATGTGGATGCCACTATTGTTTGTCAGCGACCCAAACTCGCGAGCCATATACCGCAAATGCGCGCGCACATTGCCGAAGATCTGCAGGTTTCTGAGGATGCGGTCAACATCAAGGCGACGACGACTGAGCAGCTGGGTTATGCCGGTCGGGGTGAAGGAATCGCTGCCCACGCCGTGACCTTGATTCAACATGTCTGAATTATTCCCACGCATTTATCCGCATGTGGATGTCCTGCTGGAAGCCGAACTCAAATCGACGGAAGAGGATTTTCAGGTTACGGAAATGCTGCCTTTTACGCCTTCCGGTACGGGGTCGCATTACTGGTTTTTCATTGAAAAGCGCGGACTGAATACCCAGGAAGTAGCCAAACGACTGGCACAACTTGCCAGCATCCCCGTGCGTGATGTGGGTTATGCGGGAATGAAAGATCGGCACGCCATTACCCGACAGAGTTTTTCCGTGCCGGTACAAGCCGGGACAACGCCGGATTGGCTGAGCCTGGAAAGTGAAAATCTCCATTTTCTGGAGATGACCCGCCATGACCACAAGCTCCGCAGGGGGGTGCTCAAGGGAAATCATTTTCGCCTGGTTTTGCGCCATTGTCAGGGCGAACCAGCTTTGTGGGAGACGCGTTTGCAGCATTTGCAAAAAACGGGCTTTCCCAATTATTTTGGAGCGCAACGCTTTGGCCACCGTAATTTGCAGGAGGTCAGTCGCCTGTTGTCCGGTACAGCGCGCAAAATGGATCGTCATCAACGTGGCCTGCTGCTGTCAGCGGCGCGCTCTGCACTTTTTAATCAGGTGCTGGCCGAACGGGTACGCCAAAATAACTGGAATGTTCTCTTGGCGGGAGAAATTGTGCAATTAAATGGTTCGCATAGCATTTTTCTGGCCCAGGCTAATGAGCAGGAGAGCTTGCAGCAGCGTTCTGCAGAGTGGGATGTGCACCCCAGTGGACCCCTGCCGGGCCGGGGCGGGCTCTCTCCTGAAAATCAGGCTGCCCTCGTAGAAAAGCAGGCCCTGGATGCCTTGCCCGAGGAGTCAGAGACTTTGGGTAATATCCGTCATTGGCCACAACAATTAGCCGCGCAGGACGTGGACGCTGCCCGCCGCGCCCTGCGTGCGCGTCCGGATTCGCTGCAATACCACTGGCAGGATGCCAGCACCCTGATTCTGGAGTTTTCGCTACCTGCGGGCGTATTTGCAACCAGTTGTATTGAAGCATTACTGGGCCATGAGCAAGTTCGCGCCGATAGGCTTGACCTTTGTGTTGACTAGATGCTTTAGAATGAGGACACTATACGTGTGGAGCGTGAAAATTCAGTCAATATAAGGAGGGAGACAAGATGGATACACCTGTAACAATAGGTCGCTTGGCCCGTGAAGCTGGGCTGGCTGCAGAAACATTGCGTTACTACGAGCGTATTGGCTTGATTCAGCCGGTACAGCGCACCCAATCCAATTACCGTCTTTATGATAGTCACGCCGAGTCGCGTCTGCGCTTTATCCGCCGCGCCCAGAATCTGGGTTTTTCCCTGACAGAGGTGAAAGAGTTGCTGGACATCAGTAGCAGCACCGAAAATGACATGGGCGATGTGAAGGCGCTGACCGAACAGAAAATTGCAGAGATTGATTTCAAAATTGCAGATCTGCAGAGAATGCGTAGCGCTCTGGCTATCCAGGCAGAGCGTTGCCCCGGCCATGGTTCAGTAGACAATTGCCCTATTCTGGCCTCCCTGGCCGAGGCGGAAGGTGACATGGCTGTTCGCCGGCGCTGGGATGTGAGTCGGGATCCTTCCGCACCGCGTAGCGTTGCCCAGCGTTGAGTAAAGCATATGGCACTGATTGAATTGTCTGTTCAGGGAATGACCTGCAATCACTGCGTGGCTGCTGTAGAAAAAGCACTTCGGGCAGTACCCGGGGTACAGACTGTTGCAGTACATCTTGACGCTAACAGCGCTACCGTGGAGGGTGACTCCATGGACACTGAGGCATTAGTTCAGGCCATTGAAAGCGAAGGCTATACGGCTCAAGTCCGATAATTACGATGTTGGTGGCGGCGCCAGCCGAGCAATACCTGCAAGGCCCCGCCCCCGCCTTCTCCGGGACGGGCCTGAGTAAAAGCCAGGACCTCCTGGTGCTTCATCAGCCAACCACCTACCAGTCTTTTCAGTACTGGTATGCGTCCCGGGGAACCCAACCCTTTGCCATGCACAATGCACACGCAATTCCAGCGCCACTGCTGGGCTTCGTGTAAAAAGGCCGCCAGTTCGAGTCGGGCTTCTTCAACCGTGCAACCATGTAAATCCAGTCTGGACTGGATCCGGAAACGCCCTTTGCGTAAATCCCTGAGGAGAGCAGGAGATTGCCCCTGCTGCAAATAGAGCCATTCATCTCCTGCTTCCAGGATTTCGTCGCTGTTCAATGTGCGACTGAGCGCCGTCCGCACGGCCAGTTCGTCTTTTTGCCGTTGCAAGGGCAAAGGTGCCGGGGGGCTGGGTCGTGCGGGGATGGGCGGCGCCGGAAAGCGTTTTACATCTGCCATGGCTTCTTCAAAGCAAGCCTTTTCAGCAGGATGGACGGCGAGCGATACCGGTGTTGTCTTGGGTGGTCGCCGCCGTCTCATGCTTCAATCCTCCTGTTGCTCCAGCCAGCGTTCTGCATCCAGAGCCGCCATACAGCCCGTTCCGGCGCTGGTGACCGCTTGCCGGTACACATAATCCTGGACATCACCGGCGGCAAAAACGCCTTCAATGCTGGTTGCTGTAGCCATCCCGTCACGCCCGCCACGGGTAATCAGGTAACCACCTGCATCCATTTCCAGTTGTCCCTTGAAAATGTCGGTGTTGGGTTTATGGCCAATGGCAATAAATACCCCCATCAAAGCTAGGTCCTGGGTATTACCGTTTTCTATATGCTTGATCCGCAGTCCGGTGACGCCCGACTGATCGCCCAGCACTTCATCTACGGCATGATCCCAGATGATGGTCACGTTTTCCTTGGCCATCAGCTTGTCCTGCAGGATTTTTTCGGCACGAAACTTATTGCGACGATGGACTACCGTGACATGCTTGGCAATATTGCTCAGATAAAGCGCTTCTTCGACGGCCGTATTTCCACCGCCGATGACGGCGACATCCTGATTGCGATAGAAAAAGCCGTCGCAGGTGGCGCAAGCTGAAACGCCTTTGCCGCGAAACTTTTCTTCGCTGGGCAGACCCAGATATTTGGCAGAGGCCCCCGTCGCCAGAATCAGGGCATCACAGGTGTAATTGTGTTGATCCCCACTGAGTTGGAAGGGTCGCTGGCTCAGGTCGGCCTTATGAATATGATCAAACACCATTTCCGTATCAAAGCGCCGTGCCTGTTTTTCCAGTTCCTGCATCAGTTCCGGACCCATGATGCCCTCTGCAGCACCAGGCCAGTTGTCTACATCGGTCGTTGTCATTAATTGACCACCAGGCTCCATCCCTTGCACCAGCAGGGGTTGGAGATTGGCCCGCGCTGCGTAAATGGCAGCCGTGTAGCCACCGGGGCCTGAACCCAGAATCATTAATCGGGCGTGTTTGCTATCAATGATGCTTTTGGAGTCGCTCATCGGGTTCCTCATCAGTCAGGGTGTGGATTCAGTTTAACATCAACCGGGAAGACCTGTAACGAATGCGGGGATGAATTTATCCCGCCACGCTGTTATCGGTTGCGGGCCGATTTCATCATTTATATTTCTTTCTGATTCACTCTTCGCGATAACTCCTCAGCAGATTCCTTGCGTTCGGAATATCGGTCTGTCAGGTAATCACTTTGTCCTCGCGTCAGTAAGGTGAATTTCATCAATTCTTCCATAACATCCACCACCCGGTCATAGTAGGCAGAGGGTTTCATGCGTCCTGCCTCATCGAACTCCAGAAAGGCTTTGGGCACCGAGGACTGATTCGGTATGGTGATCATGCGCATCCAGCGACCCAAAATCCGCATCTGATTAACCGTGTTAAAGGACTGTGAGCCTCCGCAAACCTGCAGCAATGCCAGGGTTTTTCCCTGGCTCGGTCTTACTGCTCCGGAGTTCAGCGGAATCCAGTCGATTTGTGACTTGAATACTCCGGTCATTGCGCCATGCCGTTCGGGTGAACACCAAACCTGCCCTTCCGACCATTCTACCAGCTCCCGCAACTCAATGACTTTGGGGTGGGTTGCGGGCGCATCATCGGGCAGCGGTAAGCCACTGGGATGAAATACCCGCGTTTCCGCCCCAAAATGGCGTAATAGTCGCTCTGCTTCCAGGGTCAGCAGCCGGCTGTAGGATTTTTCCCGATTGGAGCCATAGAGCAGCAATATACGAGGCGGATGTTGAGTGGCCGCAGTACCGGTCAGACGGTTTTTATCCGGTTGCTGCAGCAGGCTCTCGGTGATGTTGGGAAGATCATCAGACACAACAGTTCTCCATGATGAACAGCTCGGCAAATGATAAATGCCTACACATTTTGTAAGCAGTGTTGATGAGTGCCGGCTATTTGTCAATACTACAAGCATTATTCGCGGATTTGTTTTGATGGTTTTGGGTGTCCCGAAATTGCATAGTTGACAGTAAGGTTTGCGATTGGCAATAATGCAACAAAGTTGCAAATAGAAAGGTTGTCAGTTATGGAAAAAGCATCTGCCGCTCCCGAAACCCTGCAAGAGGATGTGGTCAGTCTCTGGGGGCTGATCAGCCAGAGCATCTCCGGTATGGCGCCCACCTGTGATGTGGTAGCCTTCATGACGGCGGGTGCGGCCTTTGCGCTGGTGGCTCTACCCCTGTCCTACCTCTGGGCTTTTGCGCTCATGTTCATCGAAATGAACACTATTTATCACCTCAGCAAGCATCGTGCTTCAGCCGGCGGATACTACGCCTATGTGGCTGCTGGTCTGGGGGCCAGACCAGCCTTGCTGACCGGTTTCATGGTGGTGTTCTACCAGTTGCTCAGTGTTGCTGCTATTCCGGTTTATGTGGGTGGGGTATTTCTGCCGGGGCTGGCAAAAAGTCTGGGTTATCCCTTACCTGCCTGGTTCTGGTTGGTATCTATTGTGTTTTTCATTGGTATTCCGTGGTTACTCAGTATTTCCGGGATTCGCCCCAGTATTCGCGTGGTGGCCATTACCAGTTTTGTGGAAGTAGCGTTTCTGGTAGTGGCGTCCATGCTTATTATTGTCAAAGCGGCACCCGTGCATCCTCTGGCCCCGTTTAGTATTCCGACCGATGGTTTCAAAGGCGTGGCCATGGGTATGATTTTCGCCATCACCAGTTTTATCGGGATAGGCAGCCACACGCCCCTCGGCGAGGAAGTGCGCGGACCCCGAACCCAGCGTGGCAGGCTCATCGGTAAGGCGGCATTACTGTCTTTGACGCTGGTGGGCGCAGCGCTGGTGCTTTCTGCCTACGCCTTGACCGTTGGCTGGGGTCCCGCCGATATGGCGAGTTTTGCTCATGCCGACGCGCCGGGTGTGACCGTATTTCTGCGTTATCTTGGCCCGGTGGGTGGCATGGCGCTGGTCATTCTCGCCATTAATAGTGCCATGGCCGATAGTCTTGCCTTGCTGAACAGCTCTTCCCGGGTACTGTTTGCCATTGGTCGCGATGCGCTGATTTCCGAACGCTTTGCCCAGGTCAGCAATACCCGGGCTCCACAACGCAGCATCTCGGTTATTACCGGGCTGACTATTGTTGTTGCGGTGCTGGCCGTCGCCGTATTCGGGTCCAGTAATGGCTTTAATGTTCTGACCACGGCGGTCCTGTTTGGTCTGGTCACCGCACATACTTTCATGAATGTGTCCTTGATGCGTCTGGCCCATGCGGATCACGAAGGAACCAGCACACGTCTGTTCTATCATTTTCTCCTGCCGATCGTAGCCACCGGTCTGTTCTGGTGGGTGTTATATGAATCCATTGTCCCGCTGGCCTATCCACTGGACTGGTCGTTGGCAGCCTGGCTGGGTTTTACTCTTTTGGTTCTGGCCTATGTGTTCCGGATTCATGGCCGCATTCATCCCGATCATCGGCACCATCTGGGTACTGTTCGCGACCCGCAATGAGTTCTCCGAATGCTTCATTATGAGGCGCTAACAGCGCCATTTGTAAGTGTTTCTTATGCTCCTGAAGCTTGACACTGGCGTATGCCTCGTTTAGCTTGCGATCATGAGTTCTGCTGCCCGTAATGCCTCCCGAACCACCCGACCGACCCCGGCCGGGCCATCCAAAGCCATGCCCGGAAAACCCTGGCGCCGTGAAGCCCTGTTACTGGTTATGCTGGCCATCGCCCTATTCATGACCATGTCTCTGCTGAGTTTTTCTACTGCAGATCCCAGCTGGTTCAATAGTGGAAAAGGCGAGGCTGTACAAAATTGGGGAGGAGAGGCCGGATCTTATCTGGCAGGGTTTCTGGTGCAGTTTTTGGGGATGTCGGCCTGGTTGCTCCCTCTGGCGTTAATCGGGTGGGTCGCGCAACTCTGGAATCACTGGTTTCGCCAACGACCCGGCCGACGTCTTGCCCCGGTGGGGGGGCTGGCCATTTTTTTGGGCTTGATGACATTTTTGGCGATAGTTTGGCCACCTGCCTGGTGGTCGGTCACAGGAACCCTTGCCGGTGGTATCGTGGGCCAGGAAATTGCTCAGTTCTTTGAGCCTCTCATTGGTTCCGGTGGAAGTGCATTGCTGTTTTTTGCAGTATTTGTCTTCGGCCTGTTTTTACTGACGGGCCTTGGGCCACGGGAAATGCTGGCAAAATTCCAGCAGGAATCGGACCGGCTGAGTGGCCTGAACTTGTTCGCGCGTTTGCCGCTACCCCGCTTCTCGCGGCGGCAGACAGGCCAGTTGCAACCCAAGGTTTCAGCGCCGCTTCCGGCAGCTATTCCGGAAAAAGCAAAACCCGCTGTTGAGAAAGCCCCCGGCTTTTTTGCAGCGAAAAAACCGCGTCCAATGACTGCTTCATCAGCAGCTAAAAATACCCGGCAGATGCCGCTACCGGCACCGGTCGGCCCGCCTCGGGCTGATGGTCTTCCCGATCTGGCGCTTTTGGATCCGGCAGATCCTATGGATCCCACGGGACAACTGGATCCAGAAACACTCGCCCAGCAGTCACGCATGCTGGAAGAGAAAATGGCGGATTTTGGTGTCCAGGCCTCGGTAGTCGCTGCCAATCCCGGCCCCGTAATTACCCGCTTTGAAATTGAGCCCGCTCCCGGTGTCAAGGTGAGTCAGGTGGCCGGGCTCAGCAAGGATCTCTCGCGGGTGTTGGCAGCCCGGGTACGCGTAGTGGAAGCGATTCCGGGTAAGGCGACCATGGGCATTGAGGTGCCCAACCCTAAGCGACGCACAGTAAGACTTTCTGAAATTCTCTCCAGCTCCGGTTTTAGCCACAGTAAAAGTTTTCTGACTTTGGCTTTGGGCCAGGATATTGGTGGCCAGCCTGTTTCGGCTGACCTCGCCAAAATGCCGCATCTTTTGGTAGCAGGCACTACCGGCGCGGGGAAATCGGTGGGTGTCAACGCCATGATTCTCAGCATCCTCTTCAAAGCGACTGCTGAAGAGGTACGCCTTATCATGGTTGATCCCAAAATGCTGGAATTGTCCATTTACGAGGGTATTCCCCATCTTTTAGCGCCGGTGGTCACCGATATGAAAGAGGCGGCCAATGCGCTGCGCTGGTGTGTGGCCGAAATGGAAAGACGTTACAAGCTGATGGCTTTTGTCGGGGTGCGCAATCTGGCCGGATATAATCAAAAAGTCCAGGAGGCCCTGAGTGCAGGACATCCTCTGCCGGGTCCCGATAAGGATCTGGATGGCGAACCTGTCAGCTTGAGCAAGTTGCCGGCTATTGTAGTGATTATCGATGAATTTGCAGATTTGATGATGGTAGTCGGCAAGCAGGTGGAAACGCTGATTACCCGGCTCGCCCAAAAAGCCAGAGCGGCAGGATTGCATCTGATTATGGCTACCCAGCGTCCTTCTGTAGATGTAATCACCGGCCTGATCAAGGCCAATGTCCCAACCCGTATTGCCTTTCAGGTTTCTTCCCGCATTGACTCACGCACCATTCTCGATCAGATGGGTGCAGAAACCCTGCTGGGCCAGGGGGATATGCTGTATCTGCCGCCGGGTTCCGGCTATCCCCAGCGCGTGCACGGCGCCTTTGTGAGTGATGACGAAGTCCATCGCGTAGTGGAATCCTTACGCCAATTGGGTGCACCCCAATATGATGAGCGCATTTTACAGGGTGGTGAAAGTATAGATGGTGAGGATATGGATGGTGGCGGAGGTGAAGATGCTGATCCCCTTTACGATCAGGCTGTGGCTATTGTCACCACCAGTCGCAAGGCCAGTATTTCTTACGTGCAGCGCCAACTGAAGGTAGGCTATAATCGCGCCGCACGCATGATCGAAGAAATGGAAAGAGTGGGTGTTGTTGGCCCTTTGCAAAGTAACGGGAGCAGAGAAATTTATGCAGCAGCACCACCAGGTCGTGATTGAATTAAAGCGGCGTAGTGTTTCACGCTATTTGCAAATACTGGGCGCGGCCTGCTTGCTGGGCTGGAGTGCCTGGGCGAATGCCGCCTCCGGTCTGGATATTTTGCATCATTTTTTTCAGAGTACGCACACCATTACCGCGCAATTCAGCCAGGAAGTGGCCAACCATAATGGTCAGATTGTCAAAAAAGCCGGCGGTACCTTGTGGATTTCCCGGCCCGGTAAATTTCGCTGGGATTATAGTGGCCCCAATGGACAGACCATAGTTTCCAACGGGCTGAAGGTCTGGTTGTATGAGCCCGCCCTGCAACAGGTAACCGTTCAACCTTTGGGCAAGGCGCTGGGATCCACTCCCGCTGCATTAATTGCCGGAAATGATGACTTGAGTCAGCGTTTCAACATCAGCGATCTGGGTGTCAAAAATCAGCTTCACTGGTTGTTGCTGCGGCCTAAAAATGGTCAGGACCAGGGTTTTACTGCGTTGCGCCTGGGCTTTGATACTGCAGGAATCCTGAAGGAAATGCGTATGGAAGATGCCTTCCAGCAGGAGACTGTCCTGCATTTCACGCATGTAGAAATTAATCATGCCATTCCCAGCCATGAGTTCCAGTTTACGACTCCGGCCGGAGTAGATGTTCTTTCGCAATAAACTTTTCTGGAGTCGTTCATGCGTAATGCCAAAATTGCTTTGACCCTGCTTGCCTTGGGAGTTTTCGTCAGCGTGCAGGCCCAGGCATCAGGATTTGCGGTGCCCACATCGGTGGTGGGACTTTCCGAAGCGGGAGCCACGGTAGCCGATGCCGGCCCCGTCAGCAGTTTTGCGGTTAATCCAGCAGATATGGTGTTTTTCCCGGGGACGCGCGCCAGCCTGGACGTGGTAGCATCAGAACCCAGCTATAAAAGAAATGGTGAGGGTGCCAGCAATAATCTCCTGATTATGCCCAATTTGTTTGTAACCCACCGTTTCAACGACCTGCCTTTGGCGCTTGGCTTGGGCATTACATCTCCTTACGGCATCAATTCAACCTGGCCTGCAGGGACTTTTGGAACGTCACAGACCACCCCCGATAAAAATGATCTGCGCATCATCGACATCAATCCCGGTGTGGCCTATATGATCCTGCCCAATTTAAGCATTGGTGCGGGGGTGGATTATTATCAAAGTCTGAGCGCCAATTTCCCTGAAAAGTCAGGTAATGGCGGTGGTGTGGGTGGCAATGTTGGCTTATTTTACACTACCGAAACTTTTAATGCCGGTTTGAGTTATCGCTCAACGGCCAATTTGGAAGGAGACATCAGTCTGCCCAGCCGCCTTCAGGCCGGTGTACGTTACCGCTTTACGCCGGCTTTTGCTACGGAACTGGATGTAGACTGGAATGACTGGAGTAATACCCGCCTGCCGGGTTACGGCAATTTGGGCTGGAAATCGGCGCTTGCCTATCGTTTGGGTTTGAGCTACCACTTCAGTCAGTACCTGGCTCTGCGTGGTGGTCTCGCCCATGAAGACAGCCCCACTGATGGCAGCAGTATTCAGGCCGCCGCACCAGCACCCAGCAGTAATTTGCTGTCCTTCGGATTAGGTATTGGACTGGGACATTGGCAGTACGATCTCGGCGCTTCCTATGCGCTTTCCGGTAATACGACTTCCTATGCCGGTCCCTATGCGGGCACTTACAAAGCCAGTACCTTTAATTTTGGTGCGGCCATTTCCCGGAATTTTTGAGTCAGGGCAGCAACGGAGCTTCCTGCTTGAGTACCACGCATGATCTCCGGCCTCTGGCGGCGCGACTGCGACCCCGGAGCCTGGAAGATTATGTCGGTCAAAAGCATCTTTTAGGCGATAACGGTCCACTGCGTGCCATGTTGCGCTCCCGGCATCTCCATTCCATGATTTTATGGGGGCCTCCGGGCACGGGTAAAACCACCCTTGCCCAGTTGTTGGCGCGTTCAGCCGGGTGTCAGTTTCAAATTCTTTCGGCGGTTAACAGTGGTGTCAGGGAAATTCGCGCCGCCATCAGCAGTGCCGAGCAGACCCGGGCTCAGGGGCAAGATACCGTTCTTTTTATTGATGAGATCCATCGCTTTAACAAAGCTCAGCAAGATGCCCTGCTTCCCTATGTGGAAGAAGGCGTTATTATCCTGATTGGGGCCACGACTGAAAATCCCAGTTTCGCTCTCGTCAACGCGCTGCTTTCCAGAGCACGGGTTTATGTACTCAAGGCTCTGGATGTCACCGATCTGGCGCACATTCTGGAGCGGGCGCTGAGTGATGAAATCCAGGGCCTTGGCGCCATCTCCATTGATTTTCCCCCGGAGTTGCGACAGGGCCTGCTACAGGCTGCAGATGGGGACGCCCGCCGGCTTCTCAATTTGCTGGATCTGGCCGTACAACTTGCCGAGCGGCATGAGGATGCCGTCAAGATCACGGCCCAGGTGCTGATTGCCGCAACCGGGCAAAGCTGGCGCCGTTTTGACAAGGGTGGCGAAGCCTTTTACGACGAAATCTCGGCTTTTCATAAATCCCTGCGGGGTTCTGATCCTGACGCTGCCCTGTACTGGCTGGCAAGAATGCTGGATGGTGGTGCCGATCCTCTCTATCTGGCCCGGCGCTTGGTCAGGATGGCCTCAGAAGATGTGGGTCTCGCCGATCCCCGGGCGCTGGAAATGGCTTTGGCAGCCAGGGACGCCTATCAGTTTCTAGGTAGTCCCGAGGGTGAACTGGCCCTGGCCCAGGTGACGGTTTACCTGGCCAGCAGTCCCAAAAGTAATCGGGTTTATACGGCATGGAACAAGGCTCAGGCCCTGGTGAAAGCGGGCACCAGCCAGGAGGTCCCCCTGCATCTGCGCAATGCCCCGACCAAATTACTCAAAACACTGGATTACGGCAAAGAATATCAATACGATCACGATTATCCGGATGCTATTGCCCCCAATCAGGAATATTTTCCGGCAAGGCTGATCGGAACCCGTTTTTATGATCCCAGCGAACGTGGCCTGGAAACGCGTATTCAGGAGCGCCTGCGCTGGATTCGCGCCCATCGTTCAACTACTCAAGAGAAAACCCCGAATGCTTGATCCTAATTTGCTGCGCAATGAACCGGAAGCTGTTGCTGCTGGATTGGCCCGTCGTCATTTCAAGCTCGATGTGTCTGCCTTGACCGCCCTGGATCAACAGCGAAAATCGTTGCAAATTCAGATGGAAGAACAGCGCAACGCGCGTAATGAGGCCTCTCGTGAAATTGCCCAGGCGCGCCGGCAAGGCTTGGATATCACGGCGATGCAAAATGCAGCGGGGCAGTATGGAGAAACCATCAAGGCCCTGGAGCAGTCTCTGGAAATCGTCCTGCAGCAATGGGAGGCGCTGGTCAGCAGCTTGCCTAATATTCCCCAGGCTTCCGTCCCTGATGGACATGATGAAGCCGATAACGTGCCGGTAAGGCATTGGGGAACGCCTCGCGAATTTTCATTTACGCCCAAAGATCATGTGGACCTGGGTGAGGCTTTGGGTATTCTCGATTTTGCAGCAGGGGTACGCCTGGCCGGCGCCCGCTTTGTCGTGTTACGTGGCCTGGGCGCCCGACTGGAAAGGGCTTTGACCCAGTTTATGCTGGACCTGCACGTCACTGCCCATGCCTACACGGAAATTGCTCCGCCTTTTTTGGCGAATTCCGAATCTCTGTTCGGCACCGGACAATTACCCAAGTTTGAAGAAGATCTTTTTGCGCTGCGCGATGATCCCTATTACCTGATACCAACTGCCGAAGTGCCCCTGACCAACTTGTTGCGCGGTGAAATCGTCAGCACGCTTCCCCAACAGTTTTGTGCCTATACGCCCTGTTTCCGGCGTGAAGCGGGCGCTTATGGGCGCGATACCCGGGGCATGATTCGCCAGCATCAATTTGACAAGGTAGAGCTGGTGCAGGTGGTTCGTCCCGAAGATTCTGCTACCGCTCTGGAAGAACTCACCGGGCATGCCGAAAAAATATTGCAATTACTGGAGCTGCCTTACCGGGTAATGGCTCTGTGTGCGGGAGATATGGGTTTTAGTGCGGCCCGGACTTATGACCTCGAAGTGTGGTTGCCGGGTCAAAGTCAATATCGGGAAATCAGCTCCTGCAGCAATTTTGAAAGCTTTCAGGCCCGTCGCCTGCAGCTCCGGTATCGTGGTGAGGATGGTAAGCCGCAGTTGGTGCACACCCTGAATGGTTCTGGTCTCGCCATTGGCCGGACCCTGGTGGCCTTGCTTGAAAATCATCAACAGGCTGATGGGAGTGTGCATATTCCCGAAGTCCTGCGCCCCTATCTGGGCGGCATGGAAATACTCAGAGCATAAAAATCGATGCGCGACCCCTATGTGCCCGTTAGCTGTGCCTTGCACAGCGCTCTGGAGCTGGCAGCCCTGCAACATAAATCGGTAGTCCTGCAAATGCGCGATGGCAGTCAGTTAGCAGGGCAGATTCTGGATGTCTGGACCGCTGACGGACGCGAGTGGCTCAAACTACGAAATGCTCATCAAGAACAAATTATTGATCTCACCCTCATCGATCATCTTCAGGAATCCCCTCTTCATGAACATTAAGCTCATTCGTTTTATTCTGTGTGGCGGTTTGCTGCTGGATACAACTTGCGCCTTTTCAGCCGAATTTCCTCTCCCTCCAGCTGGAAGCAATATGGTTGGTCAGCTGCGGGTGGTCCTGGCACGTCATCAGGATACCCTGCTCGACATCGCCCGCCATTACGACGTGGGTTATAACGAAATCCGGGCGGCCAATCCGGGTGTGGATCCCTGGTTGCCCGGTGCGGGCACCCGGGTGCTGGTGCCAACCGAATATGTTCTGCCGCCCAAACCCTGGCAGGGCATTATTATTAATATACCGGCCCGCCGCCTGTTCTATTTTCCGGCAGATCAGAGAGTCGTGTACACCTTTCCGGTAGGTATATTCCGACCCAACTGGCCGGATCCGGTGGGGAGCACAAAAATCATCGCCAAGGTGAAAAACCCGACCTGGACAGTCCCGAAAAATATCCAGGAAGAACATGCCAAAGCGGGAGAGCCCATCCCGGACTTTTTCCCGGCAGGTCCCGATAACCCAATGGGCGAGCTGGCCCTCGAAACCGGCTGGTCACAAATATTCATCCACGGGACCAATAAGCCCTGGGGTGTAGGGATGCGTGTCAGTCATGGTTGTTTTCATGTGTATCCTGAAAACGAAGTGCAGTTATTCAAGATGGTCAAGGTCGGCACCCCGGTCAGAACCATCGACCAGCCCTACGTTGTGGGTAGTAATGGTAACGGAAACCTGTACTTGCAAAGCTTTGAACCGGTTGAAGCCTACCATAAGGGCGGAAATAACCAGCAGCGTGCCGTGGATGCCATTACCGCATTCAGTAGCAGTCAGCATCAGGGCTGGACCATCAACTGGCAGCGAGTCATCAATCTGGTGCAGAAACCAAATACTGTTCCTGTAGCCATCAATATTAATACGCCTGACCTGCAGACGGTGGCAGACCAGTTAAGCGCGCAATCCTATGATTTTGCCCCCTATGGCGACAATGCAAATACTGCCACACCACCACCAGCACCGGTAACCATTGGAAATACGCCGAAATCATGAAGGACAAAACATTCAAAAAAAGTGCTTGCACACCCCCAGACCCGCATGTATAGTGCGCTCTCTCGACGGGGCAACGGTCCTGAAAGAGAGCGACAAAGCAACTAGGTATTGACAGTAAATTAACTTACCCAGTATCATTGTCGACCCTGTTGCGGGGTGGAGCAGCTTGGCAGCTCGTCGGGCTCATAACCCGAAGGTCGTAGGTTCAAATCCTACCCCCGCTACCAAGATTCGCAGTATGCAGTTTCGTTCTTTAAAAGCCGAGTGGAGATGTGTGGGGTTTAGGCCCAGGCTGTATTTGGTACGATTTATTGTACTGAATATGGTAGAAGTTGAAGAAATTGTATGGATTGAACTTAAGAGTTTGATCCTGGCTCAGATTGAACGCTGGCGGCATGCCTAACACATGCAAGTCGAACGGTAACAGGTCTTCGGATGCTGACGAGTGGCGGACGGGTGAGTAATGCGTAGGAATCTGTCTTTGAGTGGGGGACAACCCAGGGAAACTTGGGCTAATACCGCATAAGCCCTGAGGGGGAAAGCGGGGGATCTTCGGACCTCGCGCTGGAAGAGGAGCCTACGTCTGATTAGCTAGTTGGTAGGGTAAAGGCCTACCAAGGCGACGATCGGTAGCTGGTCTGAGAGGACGACCAGCCACACTGGGACTGAGACACGGCCCAGACTCCTACGGGAGGCAGCAGTGGGGAATTTTTCGCAATGGGGGCAACCCTGACGAAGCAATGCCGCGTGAATGAAGAAGGCCTTCGGGTTGTAAAGTTCTTTCGTGGAGGACGAAAAGGTGGGTGCTAATACCGCCTGCTGTTGACGTGAATCCAAGAAGAAGCACCGGCTAACTCCGTGCCAGCAGCCGCGGTAATACGGGGGGTGCAAGCGTTAATCGGAATCACTGGGCGTAAAGGGTGCGTAGGCGGTGCATTAGGTCTGTCGTGAAATCCCCGGGCTCAACCTGGGAATGGCGGTGGAAACCGGTGTACTAGAGTATGGGAGAGGGTGGTGGAATTCCAGGTGTAGCGGTGAAATGCGTAGAGATCTGGAGGAACATCAGTGGCGAAGGCGGCCACCTGGCCCAATACTGACGCTGAGGCACGAAAGCGTGGGGAGCAAACAGGATTAGATACCCTGGTAGTCCACGCCCTAAACGATGAATACTAGATGTTTGGTGCCAAGCGTACTGAGTGTCGTAGCTAACGCGATAAGTATTCCGCCTGGGAAGTACGGCCGCAAGGTTAAAACTCAAAGGAATTGACGGGGGCCCGCACAAGCGGTGGAGCATGTGGTTTAATTCGATGCAACGCGAAGAACCTTACCTGGGCTTGACATGTCTGGAATCCTGCAGAGATGCGGGAGTGCCCTTCGGGGAATCAGAACACAGGTGCTGCATGGCTGTCGTCAGCTCGTGTCGTGAGATGTTGGGTTAAGTCCCGCAACGAGCGCAACCCTTGTCCTTAGTTGCCAGCGGTTCGGCCGGGCACTCTAGGGAGACTGCCGGTGACAAACCGGAGGAAGGTGGGGATGACGTCAAGTCCTCATGGCCTTTATGTCCAGGGCTACACACGTGCTACAATGGCGCGTACAGAGGGAAGCCAAGCCGCGAGGTGGAGCAGACCCCAGAAAGCGCGTCGTAGTTCGGATTGCAGTCTGCAACTCGACTGCATGAAGTCGGAATCGCTAGTAATCGCG
>NZ_JACKYY010000003.1:0-30000 GCF_015100075.1 Acidithiobacillus sp. HP-11 | reverse complement strand
GTATGATCGAAATCATGGGCGCGGCACGGGATCCTGGCTTGCGCGCGAAACTGGCGGTGCGCTCCAATGACCCTCGGGTGGATCCAGTGGGTGCCTGTGTCGGCTTGCGCGGTAATCGCGTCCAGACGGTCATCAATGAACTCAAGGGTGAGCGTATTGATATCGTCATCTGGTCGGCAGATCCGGCTAGTTATGTCATCAATGCCTTATCACCGGCCGAAGTGTCGAGTATTGTGGTAGATGAAAACACCCACAGTATGGATGTGGTCGTCGATGCTGAAAACCTCTCGCAGGCCATCGGGCGCGGCGGGCAAAATGTGCGCCTGGCCACGCAGTTGACAGGATGGACCATCAATATCCTGACGGAAGAAGAAGCCCAGGCCAAACGTGACGAAGAAGATTCCAAGTTCCTGAATCATTTTGTTCAAGAGTTGGGCGTGGATGAAGATCTGGCGCAACTGCTGGTCAGCGAGGGCTTTACCTCCATTGAGGAAGTGGCTTATGTGCCGGTTGCCGAGATGATGGAAATTGAAGGGCTTGATGAAGAACTGGTCAGCGAACTGCGGCGTCGGGCGCGCGATATGCTTTTGAACAAAGCCATTGCCCAGGAAGAACAGGTGGCCTTAAGTGAACCTGGTGAGGACCTGCTAAGCCTGAAAGAAATGGATAAAGGCCTGGCCCATCTGCTGGCCAGCAAGGGTGTGGTCACTGCCGAAGATTTGGCGGAGCTGGCAGCCAGCGAGTTATGTGAGATGGTCGGGATTGATGAAGAGCGTGCGAAAGCTCTTATTCTGGAGGCGCGTGCGCCCTGGTTTGCTTAATACGAACCCTGTGAACGCATTGTGCGAACAAGTGGTTTTGGAGAAAGAGGATTATGACGGTAACTGTCGCCAATTTTGCAGCTGAATTAGGTGTAACCCATGCGCGCTTGTTGGAGCAGTTGAATGCTGCGGGCATCGTGAAAAAAACAGCCGACGATGTAGTCACTGAAGACGACAAACATCGGTTGCTGGCTTCGTTACGCAGTGCCCATGGAGAAGGAAGTGGCGAGCTGCGGCGAATCACCCTGAACCGTACCAGCACCTCTGAAATCAAGCAGTCGGTCGGTGCGGGAAAATCCCGTACTGTACAGGTGGAGGTCCGGCGTAAGAGAACCTACGTCAAACGCGAGGTGACCGCAGATGAACCGGTAGAACAGTTGCCTGTTACGGAAAGTCAGGTTGCTGAGCCGGTTACAGCCGTCGAAACATCGCCCCCCGAGATCGAGACGCTGGCGAGCCCCGTTGACGTTGCCGTCACGGAGACTGTCCAGGACTCAGCCGCCCCTGTTGCCCAGCAGGATGCTCCCGAACCGGTAGAATCGGTAGCGCAACCCGTGGTGACAACCCCCGAAGCTATACCGGCAGTGGAGCCAAAAGCGCCAGGCGCTGAACGTCAGCCTGCTGCCCGTGCCCATAGCGAACGCGCTGCGGCACCGGATCGTAACCGTGCTCCAGTCAGCGAACGCCCGCGTCCCGCAGCAACTGCCCCGGCTAAAGCACCCTCGGCCCCGCCGCGTGGTAAAAAAGCAGGCCCGGCAGGTCGTGGAGAGGATGATCGTTCCGGTGCCGGACGGCGTGGTCCACGTCGTAATGATGAGGGCGGCAATGCCGATGCTTTAGGGCGTCGGCGTAAACCTGGAGACAAGAAAAACCGGAATCGCGGTACGCAGATGGGCAATGAAGCCATCATGGCACCGGTGATTCGCGAAGTAGCCGTCCCCGAAACCATTACGGTGGGTGAATTGGCCAGCCGCATGGCGATCAAGGCCACGGATGTCATCAAGGCCATGATGAAAATGGGCGTGATGGCGACCATCAATCAGGTGATTGACCAGGAAACGGCGGCTATTGTCGTTGAAGAATTAGGTCATAAGGTCAAGATGGTAGCCATGACCAGTCCCGAAGCCTTCCTGATGGATGAAGGCAGTACGGAGACCCCGATTATTGGCAGACGGCCCCCCGTGGTCACGGTAATGGGGCATGTAGACCATGGTAAAACCTCACTGCTGGACCGGATTCGTTCGGCGCAGGTAGCCAGTGGGGAAGCAGGAGGAATCACCCAGCATATTGGTGCTTATCATGTGGAAACGCCCAAAGGCATGGTAACTTTTCTGGATACCCCAGGCCATGAAGCCTTTACCGCCATGCGGGCCCGAGGTGCTCAGGCTACCGATATTGTCGTTCTGGTAGTGGCGGCAGATGACGGTGTGATGCCGCAAACCATTGAAGCCATCCATCATGCCAAGGCGGCACATGTGCCGATTGTTGTGGCCGTCAACAAAATCGACAAACCCGGAGTGGACCCTGAACGGATCCGACAGGAGTTGGCAGGTCATGAGGTGGTTCCTGAAGAATGGGGTGGAGACGCGCAGTTTGTGAATGTTTCGGCCAAGGCCGGTCTGCATATTGATGATCTCCTGGATGCGATCCTGTTGCAGGCGGAAATGCTCGAACTGGATGTGCAGAGTAATGGTCCGGCCAAGGGTGTGGTCATTGAGTCCCGTCTTGATCGGGGTCGGGGTGTAGTGGCCACGGTACTGGTTCGGCAGGGTACCCTGCATGCTGGGGATATGCTCCTGGCGGGAGCCCAGTTTGGGCGCGTGAAAGCGCTGGTTAATGATGCCGGACAAAGTACGCAGGAAGTAGGCCCCGGTTTGCCTGCCGAGGTTCTCGGCCTCAGTGATGTTCCCCATGCGGGTGACGAGGTTGTGGTTGTGGCCGATGAGCGCAAGGCGCGTGAAGTCGCGCTGTTCCGTCAGGGCAAGTTCCGTGATGTGCGTCTTGCCAAAAACCAGAAGGCTTCCCTGGAGAGTCTCTTTGAAGCCGCTGCGGATGGTCAGTTGCAGCAGTTGAATCTGTTGATCAAGGCTGACGTGCAAGGTTCGGTAGAAGCATTGAGTACGACGCTGGAGCGCCTTTCCACTTCAGAAGTAAAAGTGACCGTTATTCACTCGGGTGTGGGAGGTATTACTGAATCGGATGTGAATCTGGCGGCAGCTTCGCAAGCGGTGCTTATCGGCTTTAATGTACGGGCGGAAGCTCAGGCCCGTCGCCTCATAGAAAGCACTGGCGTAGATGTACGTTATCACAGCGTGATTTATGATGCCGTGGATGAAGTCAAAGCCGCCATGAGTGGTATGCTGGCACCGGAAATCCGTGAAAAAATCATTGGTCATGCTGAGGTCCGCGAAACATTCCGGGTTCCCAAAGTGGGTACGATCGCCGGCTGTATGGTCATCGATGGCGTTGTCCGCCGTAATGCCAAGGTCCGCGTGCTGCGACAGGACGTGGTCATCCACAGCGGTGAAATGGATTCTTTGCGCCGCTTCAAGGATGACGCCAAGGAAGTCCGGGAAGGTTTCGAGTGTGGTATCGGTCTGCGCAATTACAATGACCTCAAAAACGGGGATATCATTGAGGCCTACGAAACCACTGAAGTCGCGCGTACGGTCTAGGAGTTGGCGTTGCAGCATACTCATCGTGTTTATCCGCGCGGCGCCAGGGTATCTCACCTGCTCCGTGAAGAAATTGCCGCGCTGTTGCGCGAGTTGCATGGTCTTCCTGCTGATCTGGCGCTCTTGCCGCCCAGCATAACCATGGTCGACTTGCCAGCTGACATGCGTTCGGCAACCGTTTTCTTTTCCCTGATGGATGGTCCCGGGCGCGCCGCTGCGGTCCGCCAGATCCTCGATGCCCGGGCGGGAGAAATGCGTCAGATACTGGGGAAGCGGCTGGCCTTGCGGCGGATTCCGCCATTGCACTTTGTTTATGATGCGCGCTTTGATCGGGGTGCTGAAATGGCAGAAATTCTGGCGCATTTGCCGCCCGCTGCGGATGAGGAAGCGTGATCATGACCTGTCAGCATGGCCTGTTGTTGCTCGATAAGCCAGAGGGTTTAACCTCCAATGCGACCCTGCAGCGCGCCAAGCGGATTATGGGGATCAAAAAAGCGGGACATACCGGCAGCCTCGATCCCATTGCCACCGGGCTGCTGGTCCTGCTCTTTGGTGAGGCGACCAAAGTCTCTGATTACATTCTGAATGCCGACAAGTCCTACCGGGCGACCCTGCGGCTGGGACAGACAACCAGCACGGGTGATCGTGAGGGTGAGATTCTGGAAGAAAAAGCGGTCACGGTAGTGCGCGCCGATATCGAGGCCATGCTCCCGCGTTTTCTGGGAGAAATTGCCCAGATTCCTCCCATGTACTCGGCCATCAAGCAGGGTGGCAAGCCTTTGTACGAGCTGGCTCGTAAAGGGATTGAGGTGGAAAGGGCGCCGCGTCAGGTGCGCATTGACGGTTTGCGCCTGATAGAATTCACCGGGAATCGCCTGGTCATGGATGTGGATTGTTCCAAAGGTACCTACATTCGCAGTCTGGCGATGGATTTGGGCGCGGCCTTGGATTGTGGGGCTCATGTCGAAGCGTTGCGACGAACGTGCACAGGGCCATTCAGGATCGAGGACGCATTTACTCTGGAAGCGTTGGCAGAGCAGCAGAAACAGGGTGAATGTCCGTTAAAGGCGATGGATCTGGCACTGGAGTATTTGCCCGCCGTCACCCTGACGGAGAACACCGCTTATTATTTGCGTCAGGGGCAGGGTGTGGTGGTGGCACATGCACCTTCTCTGGGACGTATTCGCCTTTACGGACCGGGTGCGCAGTTTCTCGGTCTGGGAGAGGTCATGGACGACGGAAAGGTGGCGCCACGCCGCCTCATGAGCGTAAACTAGGGAGTATTGTTTTTTTAGAAGTTCCGAGGAGAAGAATTTATGTCGCTGTCGCGTGAAGTCAAAGCAGATGTTGTTCAGGGTTATGCTACCCATGCAGGAGATACGGGTTCTCCCGAAGTGCAGGTCGCCCTTTTGACCACTCGTATTGAAGGATTGGCTGATCATTTCAAAATTAACAAGCATGATCATCATTCCCGTCAAGGATTGCTGAAAATGGTGGGCCAACGCCGCAAGCTGCTGGATTACCTCAAAAAGCGTGATGTGAATCGTTATCGTTCGCTGATTGAGCGTCTGGGTCTGCGTAAGTAAGGAGAAGGTTTTGGCCATCATTCGGAAAGAGTTGGATTTCGGCGGACAGCGCCTGCATCTGGAAACAGGTCGTATGGCGCGTCAGGCTGATGGGGCGGTACTGGTTTCCAGTGGCGACACAGTGGTTCTGGTGACGGCCGTTGGCCGTCGTGAAATGAAACCCGGTCAGGACTTCTTCCCCTTGACGGTCAATTATCAGGAAAAAGCCTATGCTGCCGGTAAAATTCCGGGGGGCTTCTTCAAGCGCGAAGGTCGGCCAACTGAAAAAGAAACCCTGACCTCGCGACTGATTGATCGACCCATTCGTCCCTTGTTTCCCAAAGGCTTCATGAATGAAGTGCAGGTCATCGCCACGGTTCTTTCTGTGGATCGCGATCATGACCCGGACATTCTGGCGATGCTTGGTGCTTCGGCAGCCTTGGCGATTTCCGGTATTCCGTTCAGAGGTCCTATTGGGGGCGCCCGGGTGGGTTACGTCAATGGACAATATGTCCTGAATCCCAGCGCTGCCCAATTGGCTGAATCGCAGTTGGATCTGGTCGTGGCCGGAACCCGTAATGCGGTGTTGATGGTGGAATCAGAAGCCCAGCAACTGTCTGAAGAAGTAATGCTTGAGGCCGTCATGTTTGGGCACGCCGGATTCCAGCCGGTCATTGAGGCTATTGAGGCCCTGGCCCATGAAGTGGGTAAGACCAGCTGGAACTGGGTGGCACCCGTAGCCGATGAGGCTTTGGGTCAGCAGGTGCAGGCCAAGGCTTCGGGCTTGCTGCAGGAAGCCTACTCGTTGGTAGAAAAACAGGCGCGTAGTAAAAAGCTTGAAGAAATTCAGCAGCACATGGTTGCAGAATTAGCCTTAGAAGATGCGCAGCTGGCAGACATGGTGCGTGGTTTTGTTAAAAAAATCGAAACCGGTATTGTCCGGGGGCGGATTCTGGATGGTGCGCCGCGCATTGATGGGCGGGACACCAAGACCGTGCGACCCATTACGATTGAGGCGGGGGTTTTACCCCGCACCCATGGTTCGGCCCTGTTTACCCGGGGTGAAACCCAGGCTCTGGTCGTCGCAACTTTGGGAACCAAGGGCGATGAGCAGATTATCGACGCTCTTCAGGGAGAAAGTCGTGATCGCTTCATGCTCCATTATAATTTCCCGCCATTTTCCACCGGCGAAACGGGCATGGTGGGGTCACCCAAACGCCGTGAAATTGGTCACGGTCGTCTGGCAAAACGGGCAGTAGCCGCAGTGTTGCCGGAAGCCAGCGAATTTCCCTACAGCCTGCGGGTGGTTTCAGAAGTGCTGGAGTCCAATGGTTCTTCCAGTATGGCTACGGTGTGCGGCGCTTCATTGGCCCTGATGGATGCCGGTGTTCCGTTGAAGGCTCCCGTTGCCGGAGTCGCCATGGGACTGATCAAGGAAGGTGAGCGTTTTGCGGTCCTGACCGATATCCTGGGTGATGAAGATCATCTGGGTGACATGGATTTCAAGGTGGCGGGTACCGAACAGGGTGTGACTGCCCTGCAGATGGATATCAAAATTGACGGTATTACCCGTGAAATCATGGCTGCAGCCCTAAAACAGGCCCATGCCGGACGTCTTCATATTCTGGGTCTGATGAATGCAGTACTCGAAAAAGGCCGCGTCGAACTTTCGGATAACGCCCCGCGCATTATTACCATACACATCAACCCGGACAAAATCCGTGATGTCATCGGGCCGGGCGGTAAAGTCATTCGCGCCTTGACGGAAGAAACCGGTGCTGCCATTGATATTCAGGATAATGGTACGGTCACCATCGCCACGGTGGACAGTGAAGCCGGTGCTGCCGCCCGTCGGCGGATTGAACTGCTGACGGCGGAAGTACAGGTGGATACCATATATGATGGTAAAGTGGCAAAAATCATGGACTTTGGCGCTTTTGTCACCATTCTTCCGGGGCGTGATGGTCTGCTGCACATTTCCCAGATCAGCAGCGAGCGGGTCAGTGATGTCCACGACTACCTCAAGGAAGGGCAGGCAGTGCGGGTGAAAGTTCTGGAAGTTGATCGTCAGGGCAAAATCAAGCTCAGCATGAAGGACATTACCCAGTAATTCTGGATTTGGCGGTTTTGACAAAAAATATCGAAGCTTCTGTAAGCACGCTGGATAACGGCGTTGTCGTTCTCAGCGAAAGGTTGCCGGATCGCCAAAGCGTGGCCCTGTCCCTGACCTTGGGAAATGGTAGCCGTGATCAGGCTGCAGATGAAAACGGTTTTGCCCATCTCCTGGAACACATGCTCTTCAAGGGCAGTACCAAAAGAGATGGAGATGCACTGAATGCAGCGATGGAATCCCTGGGCGGGACCATCAATGCCTTCACCGATCGTGAGAGTACTGTTTTCCATGGCACGGTGCTGGCCGAGGATGCTCAGGAAGCTTTTGTCCTGCTCAGTGAAATGCTCACGCACCCACGTTTTGATCACGCGGATTTACGTCTGGAAAAACAGGTGGTCGCCCAGGAGGCCGCCATGGCTGCCGAGGACCTGGAGGATTGGGTACAGGAACGGGCCTTATTGGAGATATGGGGAGAGCACCCCCTGGCCTGGCCCGTGTTGGGCAAGGCCAGCTGTATTCGTGCAGCCAGCCGTAAACGCATACAGGCCTATCACGAGCGGGTTTTGGCCGAATCGCCTCTGATTGTTACGGCTGTTGGTGCTGTGGATCATGAGCGTTTGTGTGGATGGGTGCAGCATGCCTTTCCCGAAACGCGTCGTCCGGCCCCCCTGCAAAATGGCTTGCCCCCCCGCTTTCAGCTTGGTAAAAAAAATCTGCGTCGTTCAGAAGCCCGTCAGGCGCATTTGGTCTGGATGGCACCAGCTTGTTCCGTCGAATCAGAAGACTATCTCGCTCATGTGGTGGCCAATGCCATTCTGGGGGGAGGCACCGCCTCTTATTTATTCCGGGAACTCCGGGAAAGGCGTGGATTGGCGTATCAGGTATTTTCCCATCTGGATGCTTTGCGCGACTGTGGCGAATGGTCGTTGTATGTAGCCACCCCGGAAGATAAAGCCCATGAAGCCGGCAAGGCGATGTCCGAAGTGCTGTCTAAATTGCTGAGTGAGGGACCCGGTTCGAGCGATATGCTCTGGGCAAAACGCAGCTTGCGGATTCAGTTGTTGCTCGGACAGGAAGATGCCGAAGTGCGCATGAGTCGGCTGGCTCGCCAGTGGCTTTATCTGGGCCGCCTGCATTCGGCAGAACAATCCTTGCAGAAACTGGAGCTTGTGGATGCAGAAGCCGTACGTCGGGTTTTGCGCGAAGCCTGGGAACAACGCCTGGAAATGAGCTGCTTACCCTCACGCCGCAAGACTTAGGAAAACTGGTCCTTCCAGCGTCGCAAAGCGGTAAATACAGATAATGCCGTGCCGCCGCTGAGGGGGTCAAAGTGCCGGGCACTGGCAATCAGCGCAGGATCAGCACAGCGCAGAAAAGGATTGCTGGCGCGTTCCAGAGCAATGCTTGACGGCAAGGTGGGTTGTCCACGCTCGCGCTGCTTTTGGGCTTGTATTTGTCTGTCCCGAATAACCGGGTTGCCGGGATCCACCAAAGCTGCAAAACGCAAATTATTCTCGGTGTATTCGTGGGCGCAGTACACCGCTGTCTCCGGAGGAAGCGCGGCAAGCTGCTGCAAGCTATGGAACAACATCTCGGGAGTACCTTCAAAGATCCGTCCGCAGCCGGCAGCAAAAAGTGTGTCTCCGCAAAACAGAGACGCATTCCAGACATAAGCGATGTGATCCCGGGTATGACCCGGAACTTCCATGACCTGGATTTCTACGGAGCCAATGGCCAGTTTTCCGGCAGCAACCGGATGGGTCAGGGCGGGTATCCGCTTATTGGCACCATAGACAGGAATGCGGAAATGGTCGGCGAGGGCAGCTACGCCCCCTGTATGATCGGCATGATGATGCGTGCAGAGTATGGCCGTCGGCACCATCTGTCTGGGCGCAAGCCATTGAAAAACCGGTTCGGCGTCGCCGGGATCGACAATCCAGACACCGGCGCTGCTTTCCAGCACATAAATGTAGTTATCCGCAAATGCAGGAATGAAATGCACAGACATGTTTGGTTCTCAGGGCAAGCGGGTTACCATAAGCCTACTATGGGAGTTGGTTGGGGTCACGCACACTTGGGTTTTTTGTCATGTTGAAGCGGTTTTACTGAAATGCCGGGGCGGGGACGTCTTAGCCGGCCGCAAGAACAACGGGCTGCCGTGTGGTGGGATAGTGGTGCCGGACGTCTGCTGCTGGATCGGGCTCGAGATATTCTCCCACGCTGGATTGAGCGTTTGCAGCCGGAAACGGTTTTGCAACTGGGGCAACCGCTATTCTGGGGAATGCCTCCAGGCACAGAGCGAACCTGGGTGTTGCTGAATGATGGCGCCGCATTGCCACCGGAAGCTTATTTGCAGGTTTGCGGGGCCTGTCCGGATATGCCCTTTGCGCCCATGCGCTTTGATCTGGTTATTGTTCCCTTTTGTTTGAGTCGAATGGGTGATCCTGAAGCGGTGCTGGACGAATGCTGGCGGGTGCTGCGCCCTGAAGGTCATGTATTGATCATGGATTTTAATCCCGGGGGGAGCTTGAGCTTCATGCGCCGCTGGCGTTTATGGCGGCGGGATCGGGCCTGGCCCTGGCGTCGTCCCTTTCTGCCCTTAGGGAAGTTGCGTACCCTGCTCGAAAATCAGGATTTTATACTGAAAGAAGGGCGCTACTTTCAGTACACCCTGCCGGGTTTGGAAAAAAATGCACAATGGATGGAGCTCGTGGGTGACCGCTGGTGGCCGGCGGGTGCAAACGCTTATTTATTGCTGGCCCAACGCCGTGACCCTGAGCGACCTTTGGTCGGCTTGGCTACGCCCGTAAAATTGCGTCGGGAGCGTCGTAAAGTCAGCTCTGAAGCCCCGGCAGCTTATGATCACTCGGAGCTGGGATGATGACGGATAAAATTGTGGAATTGTTTACGGATGGGGGTTGCCGAGGTAATCCCGGCATCGGGGCCTGGGGTGCCTGGTTGCGGCGCGAAACACAGGAGAAGGTGCTCTGGGGATTTGAACCGGAAACCACCAACAACCGCATGGAATTGACAGCGGCTCTGCGCGGTCTCGAAGCCCTGAAACGTCCAACCCGGGTCCGCGTGATCAGTGATTCCCGTTATTTGCGTGATGGTATGACCCAGTGGTTGCCAGGTTGGCAACGGCGCGGCTGGCGCACGGCGGGTGGGGATCCAGTCAAAAATCAGGATATCTGGGAGCTTCTGGTAAAAGCCTCTGCTCCCCATGAGGTAGAATGGGAATGGGTGCGCGGGCATTCCGGTCATGTGGAAAATGAAAAGGTCGATGCCCTGTTGAATCAGGTCATGAATCAGTACGGCGCGCACCAGCAGCGCGAAGAGGGGGAAGGATGGCTTTAAGACAGGTGGTGCTGGATACAGAAACGACTGGTATTGACTGGAAACAGGGTCATCGGGTCATTGAAATTGGCGCGGTAGAGTTGCTGGATCGCCGTTTGACGGGGAATAATTACCAGCAGTACCTCAACCCCCAGCGCAGCAGTGATCCCGAAGCCCTGCGTGTGCATGGCCTCACCGATGCGTTTCTTGCGGACAAACCATTATTCGCCGAAGTGGCTGAGAACTTTCTGAACTATCTGGGTGATGCAGAGCTGATTATTCACAATGCGCCCTTTGATCTGGGTTTTTTGAACCATGAACTCGGAAAAATAGAAAAAATGCCTCTGAATCATAAAGTTCTGGATACTTTGGTGGATGCCCGTCGTCGTCATCCCGGGCAGAAAAATGACCTGAACAGCCTGTGCCGACGATATAATGTCGACAATAGTCACCGTGAGCTGCACGGCGCTTTGCTGGATTGCGAAATCCTGGCCAAGGTCTACCTCGGCATGACGGGGGGGCAGGTGGATATGATGGGCTTGTTGAATGCTTCAGAGGAGCAGTCGGGAACGGAGTCTTCCCGAGATTCTGCGACTTCTGTACAAATTGCTCAATTCAACAGCAGCACGGCGGCAGGGCGGCCGCGATTGCGGGTTATTCGCGCCACTGCGGAAGAAACTGCCCTGCATGCCCAATATTTAGAGGATATGGGCGGAAAAGCTCTATGGAATGCGCCATAAAGCGCTGTAACTTATTGTTTGTGCTCAATGAGCTCGATGCGGTAACCGTCAGGATCTTCCACAAAGGCAATGATGGTACTGCCGTGTTTCATAGGTCCTGCTTCGCGCACC
Organism: Acidithiobacillus sp. HP-11; assembly: GCF_015100075.1. NCBI lineage: Bacteria > Pseudomonadati > Pseudomonadota > Acidithiobacillia > Acidithiobacillales > Acidithiobacillaceae > Acidithiobacillus > Acidithiobacillus sp. HP-11. The sequence goes on along the minus strand of NZ_JACKYY010000003.1, from coordinate 18,639 downwards.
ACTTTGCCACCCCGCCCACGAATGGCATCGCAAGCCGCAGCGGCATTTTCCACTTCCAGGGCAATATGCCCGAAGGCATCACCGAGTGAGTAATGATCTACGCCCCAATTGTAGGTCAGCTCAATGACGGCTCCGGCGCTTTCCTCCTGATAGCCCACAAAAGCGAGGGTAAACTTGCCGTCGGGATAATCTTTGCGGCGTAACAGATGCATGCCGAGGACTTCCGTATAAAACTGGATGGAGCGATCCAAATCACCCACCCGTAGCATGGTATGTAAAAGACGCATTTGACTCTCCTTGCACAGGTTACTGTGCGGTTTTTGTCCAGAGATGTATTACCCCTGCAAGCGTTTTTCAATCCGCAGACGCAGGGCGTTGAGCTTGATGAACCCTTCTGCATCTTTCTGATTATAGGCGCCAGCATCATCTTCGAAGGTCGCAATGCGGGGATCAAACAGACTTTCCTGAGACTTGCGACCGACTACACTGCAGGTCCCCTTAAAGAGCTTGACGCGAACCACGCCGCTCACCAGACGCTGGGTCTGGTCGATCAGGGTCTGCAGAGCGCGGCGTTCCGGACTCCACCAGAAGCCATTGTAGACAATGCTGGCATAGCGGGGCATCAGCTCATCCTTGAGATGGGCGACTTCCCGATCGAGGGTAATGGATTCAATGGCGCGATGGGCCTTGAGCAAAATGTTACCGCCAGGCGTTTCATAGCAGCCTCGCGACTTCATGCCGACATAACGGTTCTCGACAATATCCAGGCGGCCGACGCCATGCTCGCCACCTACGGTATTGAGGTGCGCCAGTAATTGCTCAGGATTCAGGGCTTCACCGTCCACCGCGATGGGATCACCATGGGCATAGGTGACTTCCAGATAGCGGGGTTGATCCGGTGCTTTCTCAGGCGCTGTAGTCCAGCGCCACATGCTCTCTTCGGCCTCCGCCCAGGGGTCTTCCAGAATGCCGCCTTCATAGGAAATATGGAGAAGATTGGCATCCATGGAGTAGGGCGACTTTTTACCATGTTTTTCCACAGGAATACCGTGTTTTTCGGCATACTTGAGGAGCTTTTCACGGGAGTTCAGGTCCCATTCCCGCCAGGGAGCAATGACCTGAATGGCCGGGTTCAGGGCGTAAGCACCCAGTTCAAAGCGGACCTGATCGTTGCCCTTGCCGGTGGCTCCATGAGCAACGGCATCAGCACCTACTTCAGCGGCAATTTCCACCATGCGCTTGGCGATAAGGGGCCGGGCAATGGAAGTCCCCAGCAGGTATTCCCCCTCATAAATGGTATTGGCGCGAAACATGGGAAATACATAATCGCGGACAAATTCCTGACGGAGGTCGTCAATGAATATTTCCTTGGCACCGAGCTTTTCTGCCTTGATGCGGGCTGGCTCTACTTCTTCACCCTGACCGATATCTGCCGTAAAGGTGACAACATCACATTGATATTGATCTTGCAGCCATTTGAGAATGACCGAGGTATCGAGACCCCCTGAGTAGGCGAGAACGACTTTTTTGACCATTTAAGAAGCTCCTTGCAAAGCGGCCACAGGGCCGATGCCAAATAAAAATTCCATGAGCGCCTTCTGGGCGTGCAGGCGATTTTCCGCCTCTTCCCAGACGACAGAAAGGGGACCATCCATAATATCTGCGCTGACTTCTTCTCCGCGATGTGCCGGAAGGCAGTGCATGAACAAAGCGCCAGGCGCAGCAGCAGCCATGAGGGTATGATTCACCTGAAAATCCTGAAGAATGGCGCGGCGCTGCCCGGCCTCCTGTTCCTGGCCCATGCTGGTCCAGACATCCGTTACAACCAGATCGGCACCTTCCACTGCTGAAACGGGATCGTGGAGGACGGTAACATATTCTCCCCCGGTTGCCAGCATGTCGGCGCTGGGAGCATAGGGAGCAGGGCTGCCGATACGCAGACTGAAATTGAAAATGCGTGCGGCCTCCATCCAGGAATGGGCCATGTTGTTGGCTCCATCTCCTACATAGGCAACTCTCCTTCCTTCCAGTGTGCCCCAGTGTTCGGTGGCGGTCATGAGATCGGCAAGCAACTGGCAGGGGTGGTGGTCATCGGAAAGACCATTGATGACGGGCACTCTGGAGGCTGCGGCAAAGAGCTTGAGGTTGTCATGGCTGAAAGTGCGGATCATGACCATGTCTACCATCCGTGAAATCACCCGGGCGGTGTCTTCAATGCTTTCTCCGCGACCGAGTTGGGTGTCGCGTGGCGAGAGGAAAAGGGCATGTCCGCCCAGTTGCGCCATACCCGTCTCAAAGGAAACCCGGGTCCGGGTAGAGGACTTTTCAAAAATCATGGCCAGAGTCCGTCCGGTAAAGGGCATGTACCGTTCACCCTGGCGCTGCATGTGCTTGAGAGCAATAGCACGGTCCAGCAAGGCCTTTAGTTCGGCTTGGCTGAGATCGGCGAGGCTGAGAAAGTGACGTAGTTTCATGATGTGGGTTCCAGTAGTCGGACGATCCCGGCAACCAGCAGATCTATTTCCGATTCAGAAATAATGAGCGGTGGTAATAGCCGAATGACTTTGTCCGCAGTGACATTAATCAGAAAGCCTGCTTCCAGAGCCCGCTCTACCAGACGTTCGGGTTTTTGCGCCAGCTCAATACCGACCATCAAGCCCATACCGCGTATATCCCGAACCTCTGGATGCTGAGCCAGGGCATGACGCAGTTTCTGCTGCAACAGTGCCCCCATTTTGGCCGCCTGAGCAGGAATGTTGGCGTTTTCCATGGTGTCGAGTACCGCCTGGGCGGCAGCACAGACCAGGGGTCCACCCCCGAAAGTCGTCCCATGCTTACCTGGTCCAAACAGGTCAGCTGCCCTTTTGCGGGCAAGCAGGGCGCCAATGGGTACCCCGTTTCCCAGGCCTTTGGCCAGGCTGAGCACATCCGGAATAACGCCGTCAACCTGTTGATAGGCAAAGAAATTACCAGTACGACCGATGCCGGTTTGGACTTCGTCGAGCATGAGCAGCAGTCCGTGGGCATCACAAATACTGCGCAGATCCGCTAAAAATCCCTCGGGAGCAGGGCGCACGCCGCCCTCACCTTGTACGGGTTCAACCAGAATGGCAGCAATGGCCGGATTGGCGGCAATCAGTCCTCTGACCGTGCTGCTGTCGCCATAAGGAGCCCGCACAAAACCGGGTACCAGCGGTGCGAAGCCTTCCTGAATGCGGAAATTGCCCGTCGCCGTCAGCGCCGCCAGCGTGCGGCCATGAAAAGCCTGGGTAAATACCAGAACCTGTGGTTCGGCAATGCCTTTCTGATGGCCGTGGAGACGCGCCATTTTGATGGCTGCTTCGTTGGCTTCAGCGCCACTGTTACAGAAAAAGGCAGCATCCAGACCGCTGATGCGGCAGAGGCTGTCGGCCAGTTTTTCCTGCAGGGGAATCTGATAAAGATTGGATGTATGCAGCAGGGTGCCCGCTTGTGCCTGAAGGGCCTGGGTGACGGCAGGGTGGCAATGACCCAGACCCACTACCGCAATACCCGCCAGGGCATCCAGATAACGCCGTCCTTCGCTGTCGTAAAGCCACACGCCCTCTCCCCGGCTGAAAGCCACGGGCAGGCGTGCATAATTGTTCATGAGTGGCATCAGACTGGGGCCTCCCCATCCAGGTTGAAGGCGGCGTGCAGGGCCCGCACCGCCAGTTCCAGATATTTCTCTTCGATGACCACAGAGATCTTGATTTCCGAGGTGGAAATCATCTGAATATTGATGTTTTCCTTGCCCAGGGTGGCAAACATGGTGGCGGCAATACCCGCATGGGAGCGCATGCCGACACCCACTACCGATACCTTGACAATGTGGTCGTCGCCCCGCACATCTTCGGCTTCCAGTTTTTGGGCCACAGCGCCCAGAATATCTTTGGCCTGGGCGTATTCATTACGATCCACCGTGAAGGTGAAATCTGTTTTGCCGGCTTCGGAAATATTCTGCAGGATAACGTCCACGTTGATATTGGCTTCTGAGACGGGTCCCAGAATGGAATGGGCAATACCAGGGTGATCAGGAACGCCAATCATGGTGAGTTTGGCTTCGTTACGGGAGAAGGCGATGCCAGAAACGCGGGGAGCTTCCACAGAATTTTCCTCATTGGTAACCAGGGTGCCGGGCCCATCCTGAAAAGACGACAAGACCCGAACAGGAACATTGTACTTCATGGCAAACTCAACAGAGCGCGTCTGCAGTACCTTTGCGCCGAGGCTTGCCATTTCAAGCATTTCTTCAAAAGTAATGCGATCAAGGCGCCGCGCTCGCGACTCCACGCGCGGATCCGTTGTGTAAATGCCATCTACATCAGTAAAAATATCACATTCGTCGGCACGCAGGGCAGCCGCCAGTGCGACGGCAGTGGTGTCCGATCCACCGCGTCCCAAAGTAGTAATATTGCCATGCAGGTCGACGCCCTGGAAACCGGCAACTACTACAATCTTCCCGGATTCGAGGGCTGAACGAATTTTATGATCATCAATATGTTCAATGCGCGCCTTGGTATGGGCAGAATCCGTGGTAATGGCTACTTGGGTCCCGGTAAAAGACTGGGCCGCTTGTCCCATCTCTTCTAAAGCCATGCACAACAGGGCAATAGTCACCTGTTCTCCGGTGCTCAGCAGGGTATCCAGTTCACGCTCGGCAGGATGAGCCGCCATGGCTCGCGCCAGTTGCAAAAGGCGATCAGTCTCGCCAGACATGGCCGATACCACGACCACAACCTGATGCCCGGCCCGATGGGTAGCCATGACTTTTTCAGCAACCGCGCGAATGCGCTCGGGGTTGCCCACAGATGTTCCACCAAATTTTTGTACGATGAGTGCCATTGTCAGTGATTTTATGAAAAATTAAGGGCAAATCATAAAGCCTTGGGACGCGTTCGTACAGGATGGGGCGAGAAGCCCTCAACAGGGTGCTTTTTTATGAGATCTGCTTGCTTACTGTGACAGGTTTTCCGGTTTCCGGGTTTTTTTGAGGAAGGAGTACACCGGGCAATAACCGAAAACCCCCGTTGCTATGAGGAGAAGCCCCGAAAAAGTCCATTCCCGATAGGGGAAGGGATTGACGAAATAGATGAGAAAAATGATGGCGCCGAAGTAAAGGCGCAGCCAACGCTCGGTACTGTTCATGTTCTTGATGATTTTCATGATATGGCCGTCCTTAAATGAGAGGGCTGGGTATGAATACTAGACCGCTTCGGTCCGTGCCGCAATAGGGGAATCGTGCATGGTCTCAGCATCTTCTCCGGGCTTGAACTACAATAAACTACATGAAGAAGATCGTGTGAGCAGTCTGGAATAGCCAAACGGGTTTCTGCAGTGATTTCCGGGGAGATGGAAGGATGACAACAGATTTACGGGCGTTGCACAAAGAGGTGGGTCAAAGCATCTGGCTGGATAATTTGTCGAGAACACTGATTCACGATGATGTTCTCAGAAAATATATCAGCGCAGATGGTATCAGTGGGGTTACATCCAATCCCAGCATTTTTCAGAAAGCCATTCATTCCAGTCCCTACTATCAGGATGATTTGCGGCAAGCCGCAGAATCTGCCGAGCGACTTTATGAACAGCTCGTTTTGCAGGATTTGCAGATGGCCTGCGATCTTTTGCAGCCGGTGCATCAGGAAAGTGCTGGCGATGATGGTTGGGTGAGCTGGGAGGAATCTCCGCGTTTGGCGCATGATGAAGCAGCTACGGTTGCTGAAGCCCGCCGCCTGCGGGGATTGGTGCAGCGTGACAATTTATTGATCAAGGTTCCCGCAACGCCCCAGGGTATTGCGGCACTGGCTACGCTGATAGGCGAGGGTATTTCAGTCAATGTCACCCTCATGTTCGGATTGGAACATGTCCACCGGGTTTTTGCGGCTTATCAACAGGGCTTGGCGCATTGGGTAAAACAAGGCGGCGACCCCCGCCGGGTCAAGGCAGTTGCCAGCCTTTTCCTGTCACGGGTAGACACCCTCGTTGATCAGCAGCTCGATAAAATGGCGACAGCAGAGGCTCTGGCTCTACGCGGCAAGGCCGCAGTGGCCATGGCGAAGGTTGCTTACAAGGTCTATCAGGAGACCTTTCATGGGGACGGCTTCGCGGAGTTGGCCAAGGCCGGTGGGCGTCCGCAGTATCTGCTCTGGGCCAGTACCAGCACGAAAAACCCGGAATACTCAGACTTACTCTATGTCGAACCGTTGATGGGACCGGAAACGATCAATACCTTGCCGGATGAAACCCTGAACAAGCTGCGTGATCATGGCCATATCGCGAATCGGGTGAGCGAGGATCTGGACGCGGCACAGGCAGTCATGGCCGGACTGGAGTCGCTGGGTATTCACATGGACAGTGTGGCTGAACAATTACAGCAGGAAGGGCTGGCCGCCTTCGCCAAAAGTTTTGAGGAAATGTTGGCGGAGGTCGGCAAGGCCATGCCCCATGGTGGTTGATTGCCTTCGAATTAAAAGCCGACGGTATTGAAGCCGGCATCGACGTAAGTAATTTCGCCGGTGATGCCTGAGGCAAGGTCGGAGCAGAGGAAGGCCGCCGTGTTGCCCACTTCTTCCTGGGTGACATTGCGGTGGAGGGGAGCATGCTCCGCATAGTGGTCGAGGATTTTACGGAATTCACTGATTCCGCTGGCTGCCAAAGTGCGAATGGGACCTGCGGAAATAGCGTTGACACGAATGCCATCACTGCCCAGGGAATAAGCCAGGTAACGAATGCTGGCTTCGAGGCTGGCCTTGGCCAGGCCCATGACATTGTAGTTGGCCATGGCCCGTTCGGCGCCGAGATAGCTGAGCGCCAGTAAAGCGCCTTGGCGTCCCTGCATCAAAGGATGCATGGCTTTGGCCATGGCGGTGAAGCTGTAGGAAGAAACTTCGTGGGCAATACGGAAGCCTTCGCGGGTGGTGGCATCCAGATAACTGCCACTGAGTTCTTCCTTGGGCGCAAAAGCCGCGCCGTGGATACCAATGTCGACGCCACCCCATAGTGACTGGACGCGCTCCATGGCCGCCTGCAATTGCTGTTCATCCATCAGATCCAGTTCTAGGGGTTCCGGCGCGCCGATTTGCCCGGCCAGTTCTTCCACCCGACTTTTGGTGCGCTCGCCCTGATAGGTCAACAGCACTTCGGCTCCCTGACGATGCATGGCCTGCGCGATTCCCCAACAAATGGAACGATCATTGGCTACGCCAACGATGAGCGCCTTTTTGCCTGTCATGAAACCCATAAAACCTCCTGTGTGCTGCTTAGCGTGTATAAATAGTGAGACGTGATCCCGGCTGAATGTCGCTGGCAGAGGCCAGGTGGTTCCATTGGATGAGCGACTTGGGTTGCACATGGTACTGCTGGGCAATTTGCCAGAGTGTATCGCCTTTGCGAACAATATAAGTCGCTGCGCGCGGCTGGGTGGCGGCGCGTTCCTGGCGGGCACTGATAGCCGCTACGGCGGTTTCCGAAGGGATATTCAGGACCTGACCCGGATGAATGACGGATTGCTCGGTCAGGTGGTTCGCATGGGCAATAGCGGTGATACCTACACCGGCCCGCTGAGCGATTTGCCAGAGACTTTCGCCGGGGCGCACCGTCAGCTGTCTTTGTCGGCGTGCTGCCGTATAAACGGGAGTGGCATGACCTCCGTAAACGGTGAGATGTTCTCCCACTTGCAGATCATTGGCCGAATGGATATGATTCCAGCGCATCAGGTCCTGAACACTGACGCCAGCCTGCTGCGCCAGTCCCGAAAGGGTATTTCCGGAGTGGACAACCAGAGAGTGATTGGCCGGTTGGCTATAAGTGGCGTTTTCCAGATGATGACTTCCATAAACCACCAGTTGCTGGCCCACCTGCAGGTCACGCGCGGAGCGTAAATGATTCCACTGCTTCATCTGCTGAACACTGACCCCGGCCTGCATGGCTATTTGTGACAGGGTGTTCCCTGGATGTACCGTCAAATGGCTGAGCCGAGGTTGGGTGACGGGCTGGGCCACCGGTGTGGCAGCGACGGCCGGTTGTGCGATGGGCAAAGCCTGAGCTGCTACCTCCTGCGGCATGGTCAACAGCGCTGTTTTCAGGGTGGCCGCCTTGTCCTTGGGAACTACAAGCTGATAGTCCGCCGGGACTACGCCATAACTGATTCCGGCATTGAGGTGTTGCAATTCGCGCACCGGGACATTCATCAGATTGGCAGCCACATTGAGGGCGACTGATTTAGGGGTGGTGACTACCGCTATGTGGGCCGTGTTGGGGATATAGGGCAGACTGACGTGGTAAGCCTTGGCATTTTTGATGACCTGGGCAAGACCCAATAATTCGGCCACGTAATTTTCAGTTTGTTCGGGAAGATTCAGATCCCAGAAATCGGTAGGTTGGCCGGCTGCCACGTTTTGCTGGATAGCGGCGGAAACCGTACCCTGTCCGGCATTGTAGGCAGCAATCGCCAGGAGCCAGTTTCCACCAAAATAATTGTATAAATAAGACAGGTAATCCAGGGCGGCGTTGGTCGAAGCCGTCAGACTGAGGCGGGGATCCCCGTAACGCGTATTTTGCAATCCAAAACTCCGCGCGGTTCCGGGCACAAACTGCCAGAGCCCTGCGGCGGCGGCAGGAGAATAGGCTTTAGGATTGTAGCCGCTCTCAATGGCAGGCAGTAGAGCCAGTTCCATGGGCAGGCCACGTTGAGAAACGGCGTTGACTACGTAATAGAGGAAAGGACGCGAATTGCCGAGAATTTCTTCGAGTTTGCCCTGATGCTGCAAAAACCAGGTGCGCCATTTATCGACTTCAACCCGAGACACGTTGCTGAGGCGCAGACCCTGGTCAATGTTTGTCCAGACATTACCTGATCCGGTCTGGTCGCCAAAGGCCCCCGCCGCCTCGAATTGCTGCAGTGTCGCCGCAAGACTGTCATTGCCGGGGTGGTTGCTTACGCTGGAATCTGAAGAGGTCCCAACCGATGCTGCGCCCTGTAAGTCACTTTGTGGCAGCCCTATGGTTTGACTATCTGCCCAAGCCATAGGGCTGCTCCCTAGCACCACCGCAGTGGCGATAGCGATTATTCGTTTGTTCATGTTGCTCCTTCCTGGGCGGGTTCAATCCACAATCGGGCGTCCCGCAGACGTTACCCTTCACAATAAGGATGTCATTATAAACAGCAGCTTGGTACGGCCTTTGCTTACTATCTTAGGGATAGTAAGCAAAACCAATATCCCGAGTCAATCGACTTTTCTTGAGGCCGCTCGCTTGGCTTGCTTTACGCATCGATTTTTGAAAGCCTTGAACGTAACTGTTGCCGGACAGTAATTAAAGGCTAAGGAGTGAAACATGCAGGACAAGAATCCAAAAAAACGGCAAGCCGTATGGTGGTTAGGTGGAATAATGATGCTCACTGGCGCAATGACGCCATGGTCGGCAGCGCAGGCGCAAAACATCCGACCCATGACCATACAGCAGTTAGTGAATGGGCCAATGTTTTTGCATCAAGATGGTCCATTAACGCAACTGTTTCATATTACGGGTACCCCTGGAGATGTGGTAGCATCCAGAGCGGCGTTGATGACATCCATTAGGGGTGTCGGGTTCTCTGGCCTTCCTGCCGCGCAAAAAGAATATGAAAAGCTGCTGGACCATCTGGGTATCGCCCAGGCGGTTGTGAGAGGCAACAGTTTTCGCCTGAAGCAGACCGCTCCACACCAAAGTGGCGGAACGGCATCCCGTCCTGTATTGGTTTTTCCAGTGATACTGCAAGAATCCCATCATCAGGAAACGGGGCCATGGATTAATAAAGGACCCTATACCCTGCGGCTCACGTATGTGGGACATTCTACGCAAAAGGGTTTTGGGTCGTCTCCCGTGTTATCTGAAATCGCACTGGTCCGGAAATAGATTTCGGCTCTCCATATGGATAACCATGCAAGCAAATTGGCCCATTGATGTCCGAGTGTCTGATAAAAGGGTTTCACAACGAGCGTGGAGAAGTTGCGCTCTGCGTACCTGACCAATCTGTTCCTCTGGGAACCAGGTTGCGGTGAGAGCGGCCCGGCTTGGATTCGGGCGTTAGGTTTTTCTGGAGGTCACATTGAAGCTCAAGCAATACCAGGTTGATGCGTTCACGGATAAAGTTTTTGGGGGTAATCCTGCCGCTGTGGTTCCGTTGTCAGCGTGGCCAGATGATTCGCTTCTCCAAGCAATTGCTGAGGAAAACAATCTTTCCGAAACAGCGTTCTTCGTTCCTGCTGAAAAAGTCTTTCAGCTGAGGTGGTTCACTCCACTCAAGGAGGTTGATCTTTGTGGCCATGCAACCCTGGCGACAGCGCATATCATTTTTGAAATTCTTGGCTATGCCAAAGCGGTTATCACTTTTGAAACGCGCAGCGGCGCGCTATTCGTGGAAAAAAATGGCGCCCGCTTGAAAATGAACTTCCCGTCACGACCACCTGCACCCTGCCAGCTTTCCGAAATTTTGGTCAAGGGGCTCGGCCAGCGTCCGGTTGAAGTATTGGCTGCGGACGACTATCTGGTCGTGTTTGACAGTGAAGCCACTGTTCGCGCCATCACACCTGACCAAGCGCTCCTTGCTCAGCTGGATTTGCGCGGCGTGATTATTACCGCACCCGGTATGGAGGCTGATTTTGTCAGCCGCTTCTTTGCCCCCAAGTATGGCGTTCCCGAAGATCCTGTTACGGGTTCCGCGCATTGTGCGCTTGCGCCGTACTGGGCCAATAAACTGGGCAAGAACATCCTGACCGCCAAACAGGTTTCCAAGCGTGGTGGTAACATCACTTGTGAGGTTAAAACTGACCGCGTGTTTCTCTCGGGTTGTGCGGTCATGTTTATGGAGTCTGAAATTTTCTTGTAAAATATATGATGATAAGCTCAATATCGACTGCGTGAGAGCGTGCGGCCACTTGGCTTCACGTTATGTCCTCATTAACAGGTAGGAGTCTTTTATGAATGCAAAATATTCCGGGCGGTGCCTTTGTGGGGAAATCAGCTATTCAGTTGATATTGAGCCAGTGTTTACTGGAAATTGTCATTGCAAAGACTGTCAAAGATCATCAGGTGGTGCATTTATTCCGGCGATGCTTTTCCCTGAAAAAAATGTGGTTGTTTCAGGTGCAGTAAAATATTACGAATCTCAGGCAGATAGCGGAAATATTCACAAAAGAGGCTTTTGCCCGAACTGTGGTTCCCAATTGTTCGCAAGGTTCGGCCATATGCCAGGAGTGCTGGGTATAAAGGCCGGCACTTTAGATGACCCATCGAATTATGTTCCAACGATGGATTTTCATGTAAGTAGCGCTGCACCATGGGACTGCATGAATCCAGCGCTACCTAAAAAGCAGGGGGCGGCACAAAGCTAACGATTGTGCATATCAAGTCTATTTGGCCGACAGTTATCGCCAGTGTGCTGCACAAGTACGCGTCGGGTTGCTTGATTGAAAATCCTTCCCGCTCAATTAGACACACTGACAAGTGGCACGTCGGTTAGCGGGCTTCACCAATCGGAGAGAAGCCCTCAGAGTTACGTCCTCGTAGCTGGTGAGGAACAAGAGGTCGCTGAATCTGAAATCCAGGTCGGCGGCCACACGCACGAGCCCAGGCGTTAGAGCCAGAAAGCGCGCAGCCGATCCAGAAGTTTGGGTGGGTTGCTGGAATCTGGTTTGGTGTTTTTCATCTGGAAGATTTTAGGCTGTCCTAAATTGTTGTGCAATGGGAAATACCATGAATATACAGCGTGTTGTTGCTGCTAATTTTGCATTAAACAATGCTTGATGATAGCATTGTTGAGTCTAAATTTTTTTAGGCGTCAAGCATCAATTGCGAGACAATGAATGTCTTCTTGGGAGCGAAGCTATGGAACTGACTGCTGTTCTTACCCCCGCCGAAGAAGGCGGCTATGTCGCGCTAAATCCAGAGACAGGTACGACCACCCAAGGCGAAACGGTCGAAGAGGCTATTGTCAATCTGACTGAAGCTACAGCACTTTATCTGTCTGAGTTTCCGCTGCCAGCGCAGGGCCATCCGCTGGTAACAATGTTCAGCGTTCCTGCCCATGCCTAGGCTGCCTCATGTATCAGGAGCTGAAATTGTGAAGGCGCTGGAGCATCTGGGTTTCGAGAAGGCGCGCCAGTCCGGTAGTCACGTCATCATGCGTAGAAGATCAAGGGGGTGCGTTGTGCCGCTACACAATGAGGTCAAAACTGGAACCTTGGCTGGCGTTCTTCGTCAGGCCGACATATCCCCCGAAGTTTTCATTGCGGCACTGCGATTCTGATGATGCTCAACCCTTCGCTCCAGCCGACCAGCTACAGCGGGCTTCGCCCGCTTTCGCCGTCGGCTGAGCTGGCACGTTGTGTCGCAAGAAGGGTGCAATGACTCAACCTCAACCACTTTTGTTGTTCCGCAACCATAAATGGTCGGATCTCCCTACAACCCCTGGTGTTTACTGGTGGTATTTCCCACGCATAGCACTTGATCATTTTTGCATTGCCGAATTCTGTGACATCACGAAACTACGGTTACGGACAGCGCCAGATGGCAAAGTGTGCCTCTATCACGGTTTAGCTAAGAGCATCGCACAGCGCGTGCAATGGCATGCAGCTCAAAAGTTGACATTGAGTTGCCTACAGACCGGTTTCCTCTCGACTTTCCGGTTTACTCTTCTTGCCCTGAACGACTTTGATTACTCGGAAGGAGTGGAAAAGATCGACAAGTATTTCGACGCTCTCTCTGTCAGTTGGCGATCGACAACGACAAGGGAAGAGGCAGAATCCATCGAGTGTAACGAGCTTCATGGCGAATACTATTACCCACTCAACATTCAAGGGAACAAACGGCCTGAACTATTAGCTTTTACCCGCCATTTGAAGGTCATGCGAAGCGCCTACAAAAAACGGTATATAAGTGGTAGTGACCATCATTGTGCGAAGTGAGATGACAATGCAATCCAACAATTCCACTATCTATCTTGTTTCTTGTGTCGGCAAAAAACGAAATCAGCCATGCGCGGCACGTGATTTGTATATTTCTGATTGGTTCATCAAAGCGCGCCGATATGCAGAATTATCTTTATATCCATGGTACATTCTATCTGCCGAGTACGGTTTGGTTCCTCCCGATCAAATAATTGCACCATATGAGCGGACGCTCAACACGATGAGGGTGGTGGATCGCCGCTCATGGGCCGATCATGTAACCCTTCAGCTTTCGGAAGCCGCTCCAGACTTGAAACAGGTAGTGTTCTTTGCAGGTGTGCGGTATCGTGAGTTCTTGACCAGCCACCTTTCCGATAGGGACATAAAAGTATCGATCCCAATGGAAGGGCTGCGAATCGGGAAGCAACTGAGTTGGCTTTTACAGCACACCTCGTTGTCTGTAGGCTAATGTTCAAGCGGCCGCACAACTCATTCAATCCGACTCCGCTTCGCGGCGCCGCTGAACTCAAACGTTGGGCACCTTTCAACGCCGTCGCGGAGATTAACAATGTGTAACCGCGTGGCTACATTCTCCCCATGGTCGAAATGCGGAAAACTATAAGGCGCTTTCCGGCGAACGCAGACCCGGCTTCGATACAATTCTCAAGGTCGTCGGCGCTCTCGGTTTGAAACTTCATGCCGAGGCGGGTCGCTCGTAACAAGGTGCCCAGCCACTCTGTCAACCGGACGCCCTGCCAGCTACGCTGGCAAGTTCCCTCTGTCCTTCAGGCTCCGGTCGCCGGTTACGTTGAACGTTATGTTAAAAAATCGGCCTTGAGCAACCGTGCGTAATAGCGTACGCTTAAATCCAGGGAGGGGGAAGCATGACCATACTCAACGCGACAGAGGCGAGATCGAAGCTGTACAGCCTTATCGATGAAGCCGCGGATTCTCATCAACCCATTGTCATAAAAGGCAAACGCGGTAACGCTGTGCTGATTTCGGAAGAAGATTGGAATGCGATATCTGAAACGCTCCATTTGCTTGCCGTCCCGGGAATGCGCGAGTCGATTCAAGAGGGCATGAAAACGCCAGCGTCTGAATGTGCGAAGGATCTCGATTGGTGAGGTGGCGGCTGGTTTATACCCAGCACGCGCAAAAAGATGCGAAGAAGCTCGCTGCATCAGGCCTGAAGGAAAAGGCAGTGAACTTGCTGAAGGTGCTTGAGGAGAATCCTTATCAAAATCCACCGCCGTACGAAAAACTCGTTGGTGATCTTGCCGGCGCATATTCCCGCCGAATCAATATACAGCACCGCATTTTGTACGAAGTCCTGGAGCAGGAGCATATCGTCAAGATTTTGCGACTATGGACACATTATGAATAAAGAAACATAACAAATCGTTAAATGGATTACCGGGCTGCGCCCGGGGCGCCGTTTAACTCGGCGTTGAATCAAGGGCTTTCTCATAAGCAGATCAATGAGGCGTTGGCTTTAGTTCATGCTCATCACGAGGAGATCATCAATGCCTGGCATAGCCACTTCGGAAATTGAAGTTTCGTTGGTATCAAACAAGGGCTTCTGGCTGCTCTTGGACAAGGACGAGCTTTTTGTTTCCTATGCCGAGTTCCCGTGGTTCAAACAAGCCACGGTTGAGCAAATCACCACAATTGAACGGCAATCTTCTGCCCATCTTTATTGGCCCTTGCTTGATGTTGACCTTGCCGTTGAATCTATCCGCAATCCAGCTTTGTTCCCATTAGTTGCCAAGCCCAACCCATCATTCCGGCGGACGCGCTGACGAACTCCACTGAATTCAGACGTTGGGGTTTACCGCCGCTAACGCAAACCGTCAGCTCTATGATAAGCCTATCGTCGTCGCTGGGAACGCTTTGCGCAGCTTGGCGTCCATCGTCACGAGCTTTACGTCGAGTTGCCTGGCCAGTGCAATGAATTCGCAGTCGTAGGCGGAGCATCCGCTGTCGCGGGCCAGAGTCAGCACCTCAAATGAGTCCACGTCGTATTCATGATCCGCCAGTAGTGTCTCTGCTTCACGCTGGATACGAAATGCCTGATCGAATTCAAGCAGCTTCTTTCGTATATACAGAGCCAGTATATTGCGCAGCTCACTGCGCCACAGCAGCGGCGCAACCCAGTCAGGGTCCCGCTCAAGCAGCCGTTCGGCTTCCGCTGTGAATTCGCCTGGCAGGTACAGGTAGGCAATAACGTTCGAGTCAACTACGATCATCGCCGCCCTTGCCGCTTGAATTCATCAATGTCCTTCGCTGCAAATGCCCCCTGCTCCAGTGGTGCGCGCAACGCGCGGGCGCGCGTGATCCTGTCCGAGGCAGTCGCCTTGCGCGGCAGCAGCGCCGTCTCAAGCACCGAGATTGCTTCGTTGTTAAGGCTGCGCCGGTGTACTTCGGCTGTCTCCTTCAAGCGCGCGTATACGTCGTCCGGGATACCCTTCAGGGTCAAAGTCGTAGGCATGCCAATCTCCAACCAAATTGGCACCATTATGGTTTCGGTTTTGGTTCAGGTCAACGGCGGTGCCCTTCGCAGGGAGAGGTTAACCCCTCTGTCAAAGGGACACCTTCTGACAAGCGGCGCGTTGAATAGCGGACTTCACCATTCGGAGAAAAGCCATCAGGGCCACGTCCTCGTAGCTGGCGAGGAACAAGAGGTCGCTGAATCAGAAAGCCAGGTCGGCGGCCACACGCACGAGCTCAGGCGTTAGAGCGAGAAAGCACTGTCGAGCATATCGAGAACGGCAAGGCCTTTAGTTACATCACCTCTAGCGGCCATGGCCCGAAAGCGGGTTTCGGCATCAAACTCTGCTATTGCTTGCGTGGAAAGCTCTTCCATCAGCTTGTTAATGCTAATGTGTTTGCGCTTGGCCAATGCTTTCAGACGCATATGCTTGTCATCGGGTAACCGTACAGTCAGGGTAGCCATATCAACTTCCTGGACATTATTGCCAGCCCGATATTTCATGGTGTTGTGCTTGCTTTCACTGAGATCCATTTCCCATGATGCTTTATTATTGGTCGAGCGGGCTGATAATACTGCGACCACCCTTGTTCAGGACGTGGGTATAAATCATGGTGGTACTCACATCCTTATGGCCCAGTAGTTCCTGAACGGTGCGAATATCATAAAGGCGCGCGCCTCCGTAGGCGTAAGCACTACGGGCAGATGCCGCGAAGGCTTGGCATTGGTAATGTTATCCAACCAGGGCAGATCTATATCCAGCACCTGCTTGTACAAAAAAAGCAGAGCTGCCTTGGCCTGATTTTGAGTGGATGACGAAACGTGACGCTTATTGGCGAGGTAACTCAGAAAAGCCTCCACCTCAGCGGCCCCCATATTTTGGGGATGGCGCTTCCGATGGAACAAAATAAAACGCCGCACCCAATCAGTATAAACTTCTTCAGTGCGGATACTGTAATGCATCGTCCGGATGCGGGCGCGCAGCTGATCCAGAAGCTTGGGCGGGTTGCTGGGATCTGGTTGGGTGTTTTTCATCTGGAAAATTTTAGGCTGTCCTAAATTATTGCGCAATGGGAAGTGTCATGAGTATACAGCATGTTGATTACTACTAATATTGCATTAGACAATGCTTGTGTGGTAGTATTCTAGAATCAAAAATATGTTAAGCACCACCACATATCGAGAAGCCAAAAATGAACGATTTCTCAGCTTTTGATATCATCTCTTTCATCGCTTCAATTGCGTCGCTCATTCTTGCCATTGGCGCGATATTGCTTTCAGTTGTATTTTTTAAGATGTCGGATGCAGCATCAAAAGCAACAACAGAGGCAGCTAAGGGTATAGCGGCGAGTGTTGAACGCCTTGAGAATTTATTCGATAAGCTTTACACCGACACCTTCTCAATGATGCGCGACACAGTCACAGACATGAGAAAGCACATCTGGAACAATCCTCATACTGGCAACATTGAAAAGGATGAAATAAGCCCGACTGTAAAAGCCGAAATTGAGAGCCGAGTGAAAGCCGCACTAGAAGTCGAGGGAATTGGCAATAAGGAAAAACAAGAGAAAGTTACCAAGCAATTAGAGGGTGTGCTTGAGTCAATATTCAAAGACGCAAAAATCAGAAAAGCAACCATTAATACAAGTCGCGTACTGGAGTCAATCAAGACTAATCAGCCGGTCACAATGGATAAACTATCAAAAATCCTAGGTATAAGTGATGACGATCTTGCAATTCATCTATTCCGAATGCGTGAACGTGGCGAGATAACGTGGGATGCACCAAAAAATACAATTAGTAGCATGTCAGTTGTTAAACTAGGCCAAGATGATGAAGCCGAAGATGCTAAACAATAGGGGTCAGACCACGTTTTTGCAGCGCCGTTTAGCTTGGCGTTGGGCGTCATGGCTCAAATGGTGCAACAACGTTCTCATGCGCAATGGCAAACATCAGATCACGCAGAGCCTGGAGCGTGTCCGGGCTGCGTCCGCCCACCGTTCCAGGAGTGCAAAATTCGACCGTCACCACAGCCGATTTCCCGGTCATCTGGTCAAAGATGAAGCCGGCCCGCCGTTTAGCTTGGCATTAGACCTTTCTTAGGAGCCCTCATGGAAATTGTCGCTGTCATTAACTACAAAGGTGGTGTCGGTAAGACCACAGTCATCGCGAACCTCGCTGGCGAACTTGCCTATCGAGGTCAGAAGGTGCTACTGATCGACACCGATGCCCAAGCAAGTCTGACGTTTTCCTTCATTACTCCAGACAAGTGGGATACCGATTACAAGGCATCGAAAACCATCAAGTCCTGGTTTGATGCGATCAGTCAAGGAACGGAGCCGCCTCCGCTTACCGATTTCGTTATTACTCCACCCAAGGTCAATCGTTTCTTGAAATCTCGAAACAATGGCGGACGCATCGATCTAATCTGCTCCCACCTTGGGCTAATCAACGTTGACCTTGAATTGGCCACACTTCTCGGCGGTGTCAATCTTCAACAAGCAAAACGAAACTACATCAAGGTTCACGGAAAGCTTAGACAGGCGATTGCATCACTTGCGGACAGCACCGACTACGACATTGTGTTGATGGACTGCCCGCCGAACTTCAATATCGTGACGAAAAATGCGATCGTTGCGAGTGAAAAGATTCTCATCCCTGCGAAACCAGACTATCTGTCGACGCTGGGAATCGATTACTTGCATCGCAGCGTCAACGAACTCGTCAAGGAATTTAACGAGTACGCCGAGTTGGATGGGGAACTAGAGAACATCGCGCCGGAAATTCTCGGGGTCATTTTTACAATGATTCAGATCACCAGTGGTCAGCCAATTTCCGCGCAGCGACAGTTCATCTCCCAGACAAACCGGCTTGGAGTTTCTACGTTCAAGAACTATTTCCGCGAAAACAAGTCAATCTTTGCTGATGCGCCTCAGAATCTAATGCCCGTAGTTTTGAACCAATATTCGAACAGCACGAGCTATAGTCAAATCTGGTGTATGAGCATTTTCTGACATAGATCAGGCGGCGGTCTGTTGATCATCCGGCAGGGTGAGGTTAGCCGGTATGCCATCGATAAATTTCACCCCTGCAAAAAGCTGCAGGACTTTCTCTGGAGCATAAATCCCAATCCAGCGTTTTTCAGCCTGCTGCAGCATCTTGAAACCCAATCCCAGAAAGCTGCTGCGTGATACACAGTTC
>NZ_JACKYY010000029.1:0-40466 GCF_015100075.1 Acidithiobacillus sp. HP-11 | reverse complement strand
CTTGATTAGAAGGAAATCATCTTCCTTCTAATCAGTGCACATACCCGGAAGATCTTATAGACACATGAAATGCCTTAACAAATACTGGCAATAATTTCCGGTATACATGGAGGGTGTAGTTGACGCGGTTAACCAGACAACTCCTTTCAGCTACTGAATGACTGCAATCAGTCTTTAACGGTCATCTTAGTGCGAAAAAACTTCTGTGGTACTCCTTATAGATCACGCCGCGCGAATACTTTTGTTTGGAGTGTAGTGCAGAGGCATGAGGCGATCCGCCGCAACCGCCAAGGTGATATAGTCGTCGCCCACAAGGAACTCCACTTCCACGTAACCAGGATCCAACTCTTCCACGACGGTCCCGACCTGACCACGTAGAAGGTGTTACTTTGGTATGGGTTCCAAAAGCGCTACAACGTCGAGTAGTTTCATGATGTCCTCACATAACAACTTTTAAGCCTGGGAACGCCTTCTCCAGTCCTGATGAACCAACCTGTGCGAACGATCGCGGACTTTCCCTGGTGCTGCATGACAAAATCAACTTGGTAACGCTTGCCATGACTGTCGGTCACCTTCTCGGTGGCATCATTGCTCAGTATGGCACGGAGGTATACTGAGCGCAGCAGCTCGGTATCTTGCTGGCCTATCCCCAGGCACGAGGCGAACACCCTGGCCTTGTTACCTCCGGCAAGGTGACCGGGATTCAGGGTGTATTCTCGTAGCTTGCGAATGTCCAGGATCGCCCTTTCTGCATTGGGTAGCATCATACCTGTCAGAGGCAAGCCTTCGATTACAAACGAATACCAGACAGGATCATAGAGCATTTCCTGCAGCTGGACCATATCTATGCCAGTCAGCCCTGGCAATTCTCAGTCTCACGCGGCTGAATAATGAGTAGCAAGTTTTGCCCTTCACCCGAAGTTTCCCGGATTGGTCTCAGCGCCGACCATAAAGTTCCGGAGCACCGGATAGCGTGATCTGTGCGCTGTGAATGGTCGGTGATGCAGCGGAGGCGTCTCTTTCTGTGTAGATTGAGAACGAGTAGTATCGACCAACACCTGCTCGGTCGAGGTTGCCCGTTGAAGGGCTGGAATGGACATAAGCGTCTAATTGACCCAATGCAGATTCTAGGCAATTGTGGGCCTTGGCAGATTGGTGCCAATCCATATAAGGATGAGTCGGTTACAGATGGCTGCATGGCGACAAACTTTCAACTCTGCTGTGGTTAGGCTATCACTCGCTAACTGTTGTTACATTTGAGGGCCGGTGTGCGCCGGGAAAGGCGCGAGAAGTGTTTAGTTGGTTTCAGCGGCATTTTAATGTCATACCATCCAATCGCATAGTTTTGTCCAGCGTCTTTTACTGGAACCGTTCCGTGTCGCCATGGCTACCGCTTTCTTCTGGCCAATGAGTATCACCAGCGTCTTGCCCCGAGTTACCGCTGTGTATAGTAAGTTACGCTGCAGCATGGGATAGTGTTGCGTACTCAGAGGAATCACCACTGCGGGATATTCCGAGCCCTGACTCTTGTGGACTGTGATGGCATAGGCCGGTTGCAACAGATCCAACTCCCCGAAACCATAGCTGACCATACGATCCTCAAAGTCCACAGTCAGGGTGTTTTCTTCGGTATCTACCGCCTGCACAAATCCGATGTCGCCGTTGAAGACGTCTTTTTCGTAGTCATTCTGAATCTGCATGACCTTATCACCGGGCGCGAATCTCCGACCGAACTTTTCGACTACCGGTGTGCTTTCACCATTCAACGCCGTCTGCAGAGCGTCGTTGAGTGCACGAGCACCTAACGCACTACGATTCATGGGGCAGAGCACCTGAATGTCGCGCAAGGGGTTCAGGTGAAAACGTCGGGGGATATGGGTCGTCACCACTTTCACCAGCTTGTCAGCCGCTTCAGCGGGATCCTCCACATCAATAAAATAGAAATCACTGAGATTTTCGGGTGGACGGAGATCAGGGAGGTGCCCGGCATGAATCTGGTGGGCGGCCCGAACAATCCGGCTTTCTGCGGCCTGGCGAAAAACTTCCGTCAGATGCACTTCGGGGAGTGTTTGCGCGGCAATCAGATCCGCCAGTACCTGCCCAGGTCCAACAGAAGGGAGCTGATCGGGATCCCCTACCATCAACAGCCCTGCAGTCGGCGGCAAGGCTTTGAGCAGCGCATGCATCAACGGGACATCAATCATGGAGCATTCGTCGAGAACCAGCAGATCACATTCCAAGGGATAGTCTTCCCGGCGCTTGAAACCACCGCCCAGCGGATTAATTTCCAAAAGCCGATGGATGGTCTTGGCTTCTTTGCCCGTTGTTTCACTCATCCGTTTAGCGGCTCGTCCGGTCGGGGCCGCCAAGACAATGCGCAACTTTTTGGCATCCAGGATATGGAGAATGGCATTCACGAGGGTGGTTTTACCAACGCCTGGACCGCCGGTAATCAGAGCCACTTTTTCCTGCAACACCATACGGATGGCCGCTTTTTGGCTATCGGCCAGGACAATGTCCAACCTTTTTTGCACCCAATCCATCGCCGCATCAGCGGCAATACCCGACCACGGCGCCTGGCCCGCACAGAGTTTTTTCAGGATTTGGGCGATGCCTTGTTCGTTGCGGTATAAGGGGGCCAGAAAAACCCCAGGGGTGTTCTGCACCTGGTCGGCTATGAGGGTCCCCTCCTGTATTTCGGCTGCTATGGCTGCTTCGATGGCGTCGATTGGTACTTCCAGTAATTGCTCTGCCAGAGGGGTCAATGCCTCGTGGGGTAATCCACAGTGACCGTCATCCCGGGCTTCCATCAGCGCATAGGAAATACCGGCTTGCACCCGTATGGGGGCATTTTGCGCGATACCCATTTTCATGGCGATGGCATCGGCCGTTTTGAAGCCTATCCCATGTATATCCCGGGCCAGCCTGTAGGGGTTTTCTGTCATTATCCGGACAGCATCGATGCCATAGGTTTTAAAAATCCGTACAGCGCGGGCGGTACCTACCCCATGGGTATGCAGGAACAGCATGATCTCCCGGATCACTTTCTGGTCTGCCCAGGCGGCAACCATCCGTTCCCGGCGAATGGGGCCGATCCCGTCCACCTCAGCCAGTCTTTCCGGGGTTTCTTCGATCACCGTGAATACCTGTTCTCCAAATGCTTTCACAAGCTTTTTGGCATAAACCGGACCAATGCCCCGGATCATGCCGGAGCCCAGATACTTTTCGATACCCTCTCTGCTGGTGGGTGCAGACACTTTCAAAAAGGCCGCCTTGAACTGGAGGCCGTGATCGCGATCGGTGACCCAGATACCGGATGCGGTGATCCATTCACCGGCCGTAACCGCCGCTGCGTGGCCCACCAGGGTGACCAAGTCCCGATGACCACGGGCCTTGATGCGCAGGACGCAAAAGCCATTGTTGTCGTTATGAAAGGTCACCCGCTCAATCAGGCCACCCAGGAGTTCTGTGGGCACATCCTGCTGGGGGCGCTCCGATTTAGCCATAGAAGCAAGACTCATGACGCAGCGATTCTCCGCTGACCTTGGTAAAATGGTAGCATGGTCAGCAAAAGCTGTAATTTGGGGAGGATGCATGTGCGGACGCTATGGATTCATTCACAGTCCAGAAGATCTTCAGCAGGCCTGGGGAGCTTTTCGGGAGCATGGCGCATTCCCGCCTTCTTACAACCGTGCACCAGGTCAGAGGCATCCGGTCATGCGTCTCGAACTGGTGCCCATGCGCTGGGGATTCTTGCCGGGCTGGAGTACCCGCACCCAGATACGACCGATCAATGCGCGGGTGGAAACTGTCGCGACGCAACCGCTGTTTCGGGAAGCCTTTCGTCTGCGGCGAGCCGTGATACCGGCAGACTGGTATTTTGAGTGGCCTTTTTTTCCTGAAGATCCCTCTGAAAAACAGCCCGTACTCATCCGTGCCGGGGATCAGAGCATTCTGGGGCTGGCCGGTATCTGGGATCGACACAAGGGCACAGAGGGTCAAACCGAGGAGACCTTTGCCATTCTCACCGTTCCTGCCACACCCACACTGCAGTCGGTGCATCCGCGAATGCCGCTGGTTCTGAATCCTCAGCATTGGTCGCTTTGGTGGCATCCGCACGCCCAGCGCAAACATCTGGAACCCTGTTTACAACCCGCAGCGACGCTTTGGGAAAGCTTTTCCGTGACCCCACAGGTGAACAGCCTCCGTTTTGATGAACCAGAGGCCATTCTGCCTTGGGATGGAACACCACCGGCATAAGGACATTCAACCGTTCACCAGGCGAAAAGCGGACTTGCGTCGCATGGAATACTTACTATATAAATATATAGTAACCACTCAAGAGGGATTCCTCATGCGCACTATTCACGCAAAATCTTCCCAGAAACCAATGCAGTCACTGGGTTCAAGGCCATTAAGTTTCATTTGGGTCATGATTCCCGCCTTGCTGCTGGCCGGTTGGCTGGGACATCAGTCTTCGAGATATGCACCCGATCATTGGAACCTGTTGCAGGGTATTGGTGTTATCCATTCTATCGGGGACTGCATGGTACAGGATCGAGCAGGACAACCAGCAAAAGGTCAAAAGCCGCATCCTCTTCAGGATGACATTTATGCATAGTTCGATCAGCGCGTTTCCAGGTAGTGCGAATCGGGCGTTGCTGGCCACAGCATCCCGTCCTTTGCGCGCGGATTTACCCTGTTGCCAGTTCCCACGCATGGTTTCCCGTATTGCAGCAGGCTTCCCCTCCCCCGCCGATGATTATGTGGAAAAACAGATTGATCTGAACACGCATCTCATCCAACACCAGGAAGCCACTTTTATTCTACGGGTTTCAGGTTGGTCCATGCGGGATGTGGGTATTTTCGATGGGGATGAGATTATTGTGGATCGGGCTATTACCCCCAGCGATGGTAAAATCGTAGTGGCAGCCATCAATGGAGAACTCACCGTCAAACGCTTACGTCGTGTTGGAGAAAGCGCCCATTTGCTGGCAGAAAATCCCGATTTTCCAGTGATTGTTCTCAAAGAAGGCGAAGAGTTATGCATCTGGGGTGTGGTTACGCGTGTGCTGCACAGCGTCTAAAAAATCATGCCTATCGCACTGATCGATGCCAATAACTTCTATGTTTCCTGCGAACGGGTTTTTCGCCCGGATCTGGAAGGTAAACCGGTAGTGGTCCTGTCCAATAACGATGGCTGCGTAGTCGCTCGTTCTGCTGAAGTGAAAGCCTTGGGTGTAGCCATGGGGACACCCTGGTTTCAATTGAAAAAGCTGGCTCAGAAAGAAGGCATCATCGCTCTTTCTAGTAATTACACGCTCTATACCGATATGAGCCATCGCATGATGACGATTCTGTCCGACTTCAGCCCTATTCAGGAGGTATATAGCATTGATGAGTGCTTTCTGGATTTGCAAGGAGTTGCGCCAGAACAATGCCGCCAAATTGGCCAAACTGCCCGCCAGCGCATCCGGCAATGGCTAGGTTTACCCGTAGGTGTTGGAATAGCCCCGACCAAGACACTCGCCAAACTGGCCAATCATCTGGCGAAAAAACGGCCAGAATATATAGGAGTCTGTGTTTGGGAGGAAATACCCGAACAGAAACAAACTGAAATATTACAGCAGTTACCTGTTTCAGAAGTTTGGGGTATTGGTCGCCAGTGGAGTCAGCGACTTCAGAAAATAGGGATACTCACCGTCTGGGATTTGCAGAATGCAGACCCCAAACCAATGCGTCCGCGTTTTAGTCTCCTGATGGAAAGAATGATTCGAGAACTGCGCGATGAGTCCTGCATCGCCATGGAAGAAGTGGCACCGCCCAGGCAGGAAATTCAATCATCCCGTTCATTTGGGCACCCCGTCAAAACCATGGAAGAACTGGGTGAAGCCATCAGCCTGTACATTGTCAGAGCCACTAGCAAACTACGGCGTCAGGATTCCGTGGCTGCAGCGCTACGTGTCTATATCCGCACCTATCCCTTCCAGAACCATCTGCCGCAATATCAAGCAGCCCGAACCGTCGTACTCAGCCACCCCAGTCAGGATACCCGGATTTTCCTGCATGCTGGCAAATTGGCTTTGACTCAGATGTATCGAGTAGGATTTGCCTACGCCAAGGCAGGGGTTCATCTTCTGGAGATCAGTTCGGCCCAATCCGTTCAAACCGATTTGTTCGGAGATGCGGAAGCCGAAAATCGCGCTCAGAATTTGATGGCCACTCTGGATCAGATCAATGCGCGATTTGGTAAAAGCATTATGCAGCCCGGCATAGCGGGATGGCAGGAACCACGTGGATGGGCCATGAAACGGGGGAATAAATCTCCTGCCTACACAACGCAATGGAAGGAACTGGCCAGGGTGAAAGTGGAATAGGATTAAACGCGCTTGCGAATGAGGTGTCCTGAATCTCGCGGACACGACACCTCCGATTGGATCTAATGGATCGCTAAGGATTTCATGAAGAAGGAAGAGCAAAGCTATACAGCCGATTTTCGGTCCGAAGCCGTCAACTAAGTTTTGACTCAGGGTCTCAGCTTACAGGGGGTTACGTTCAATAGACCATCATGTCCAGAATTTCCACCAGGGATTGCTAATATTATTAGTGGCCTCAGAACACTGGGAGTTAAGCATTGAGGCACTATAGACGCGTGTTATAGCTTTTGAACCGCATTCTGGGCAAGCTAAAAACGTATCCGTATCTTCACCATCAAGTTGAAGACTTTTCTTCCAGGAACAT
This sequence comes from Acidithiobacillus sp. HP-11, assembly GCF_015100075.1. Classification (NCBI taxonomy): domain Bacteria; kingdom Pseudomonadati; phylum Pseudomonadota; class Acidithiobacillia; order Acidithiobacillales; family Acidithiobacillaceae; genus Acidithiobacillus; species Acidithiobacillus sp. HP-11. The sequence continues at coordinate 33,725 of NZ_JACKYY010000029.1, read as the reverse complement.
GAAAGACACCCCAATTCGACATATCTTTGATGGGCGGGATTATTGATGTCGGCTCCTTATGGTTAAATGCAAAAAGTTACGCCATGCGGCTTTGATAAGTTTCCTCTCGTCCGAAAGCAATGTATTGGTTGGGCGAACACTAAGCGGCCAGACGGACGAAATGACCATGCCTTGCCGTTCACCCACTACAGAGTGAATATAGCTTAATTTTACGACTCACACCATCCTTCCTTCATGCAAATATCTCGTTATTTGCGTATCTGTTGAGAAGCTTCCAGATCGGTCTCGAGTCAGCGGGCATGGCCTTTTCTTTGATCTGCGCTTTGTCCTCCCGGGTAAAATGCTGCTTGGGTGCAGGGACCAGGGTGGCATCAATGATCTGACCTCCTCTCGCCAGATAACTATGTTGTAGAATTTATTGGCTCCACAGCCGCAAACAGGGCTTCGGCACCGGCTACCCCAATGCGGTTTTCAAAATGCCAGATCGTCGTGCAGTCAGGCAGGCGCGCGGCATCCAGCAGGCCGTAGAAATGTTGATAGCGGTAGCGATCCAGAAGCTGGTATTCCATGGTCATATCCTATTTCTTCAAATGGTTATATTTTATAATATACAGATGGAATGGGAAGGTTTTTCGAGGTGCCCATTTGTATTCCCAACACGCTGACACAGAATTTAATTATGAATCTCAACATGATCACTGGCATATATTCGAAGATTTCTTTAAAGTTTGCATGGAAATAGTGCAAAAGCGAGTAATTATGGTGCGTGTGCTCATTATTTTAATGATGACTACGAGCCATATACCAAATGACAGACATGTTATTCATCCCGATTGATCAACCTGTTAAGGTTCGACTCATAAGAATTTAATAAAAACACGACAAACTGATTACATCAATTATTTCCAGTTGACATCGAATTCATGTATCAAATATATTACATGTTGCCTTATAAATGTTACTCTTGTCACACCGTATATGGCTGCAGCCGAAATGCTTCGACTGCGTTTTGGATTCTACAAGCGGTCATTCATTCCAATTTTGAAATCTGCGCCCACAGACTCGTTCTGATGTGCACCAGCAAGGAGTTGTGCTCCCATGTCAGCGTCACCTGGACAGCACGGCAATCGTGCCTATCGTACTTTTCTCTATTCTGCCAAAACATCGCCTATGGATGTTCGTCACCCCTTTCTTCGTAGCCTCTGTTTGTCCCTCTTACTCACCCCCGTAACGGCCCTGGCGAGTCCGCAGATCATCAGTGGTGGTGGAACGGTCACCGACACTTCAGGAAATACGAGTAATGCCGGAATTACCGTTGCAGCATCCACCCTCGACGTGGAATCCGGATCGGGCCTGGGCAGCGGATTGCTGGACCTGCAAAATGGCGCGTTACGCACTTCCGGTAATGCCACTATCAATAATAACATCGAGTTGGGCCAGGGTGCGGCACCAGTTACCATGACATCTCCATGTGGTGGCGCTTATTGTTTCGGGGTCGGTAGTAGCATGACACTGAACACGGTGGGCAACACCTACGTCAGCACACCTTCCCTGCTTACTCAAATGCAGTTCCCCAGCAACAACAAGGCTCTTGGAATATGGCTCACCCAAGGCTGGCAACCCGACTGGATGGCTGGCATGCAGACGGCCATGCAACAGGGATATGCCCCAGTCCTGTTCGATTACTATTTGGGTGACCTCGGCTCAAAGGGTTCCGGAGCTTGGGCCTACGTCCAACAAAATGCCCAGGCTTGGCTCGCGAATACCCAACTGCTTGCCAACTACCTGTCCACTTTAAATGGTACCGTGTCAGTGGTACTGCAACCTGAATTCAATGTTCCCGGGGTTGGGAATCAGCCACAGTTCGGGGAGTGGCTTGCTCAGGCGTCCCAGATACTTCAACACGCGCAGCATCCCGGCTTAACCATCCTCACCAGTGCCGGTGTCGGAGATTTTGGGGTTTACAGTGATAGCACCGAGAATGCCTCCCAATGGTCTGATTTTTATCCCTCGTTGAGTGTGGCTGCCCCCTATCTAAATTTCATCACCTTTCAGGAAATGCGCGGTGCCGACACGGGTGGAACCGTCGTGACCGCCCAGCAGGAGGGGATGAGCACCATCGCCGGTCGGGTTATTGCCTTTTCCCGCTATTTACAGGCGGCCTACGGGAAACCACTACTGCTGGGATACATTATGATGGACCCTTACACACCAGCGGGTGATACCGAAGACTGGAATGCTATTGCGGCAAAGGCCTACGCCGAAATACTGCAGATCTCCCCGGAACTCGCACAGCAAGGCGTCTTTGGCAGCATGGCCATGGAACTCTTCAACGACATGAATCACGCGACCATCAATGGCGTCGATTATTTTGGCACATCTTCCGACTATTTTGGTTTGGTAAACAGTAATGGTGCACCGAATACCGCAGCGATCGGAAACGGGCCCTATACACTCAATGCCAATGGGCAAGCCTGGGTTAATGGTACTGCCAACGCTGGAAATCTACAGGAAATCAGCAATGGTGGCACCATTGATACGAAGGGTAATGCCGACATTTTCACGGGCCTTCTATCGGGCCAGGGCGGTTTGTTTGTGGTGGGCGGGGGAAGTGCGACGCTTACCAGCAACAACACCTATACCGGGAATACTTATATCGAAGACTCCACCTTACTACAGCTAGGCAATGGTGGTACCACGGGCAGTATTCTTGGCAATGTTCTTACCGATGGCGTCCTTTCGTTCAACCGCACTAACAACATCAGCTTTCCAGGTCAAATCAGTGGGTTTGGGCTGGTTTGGCAACAAGGCCCGGGAACGCTTCAGTTGACTGGCAACAACAGCTACTCAGGCGGCACGCTCATCACCGGCGGCACGCTGAGTGTCGGCAAAGAAAGCGCGCTGGGAAGCGGAAACATTACCCTGGATGGTGGAACTCTTGAAACTTCGGCAGCACTGGACGACACCCGGGATTTCTTCATTGGTCCCAATGGAGGCACTCTCAATACGGGCGGGAACAACGACGTGTTCGCCGGTGACTTTATGCCCATGAATAACATCTCTGACGGAGGTCTGACCGTAGAGGGTGGTGGCACCGCTGTACTTACCGGCAATAACCAATACCTAGGTGGGACGACCATTGCTGGATATACCAATCTCCAGATTGGGGACGGCGGCTCTGATGGGACCCTCTCTGGAGATGTAACCGATAATGGAACACTCACCTTCAACACTACCAATACGACCACCTTTCCGGGGCAAATCAGTGGGTATGGCATACTTTGGCAACAAGGGCCAGGCACATTATTATTAACGGGGACCAACACGTTTACCGGTGGAACGATGATTGCCGGGGGAACTTTAGGGGTAGGTGCAGAGAGGGCATTGGGTAGCGGCAACATTACCCTGAATGGAGGAACGCTCCTCACAACATCAGATTTACTGGATAGCCGGCCATTTTTCATCGGTCCTCAAGGGGGAACCATCAACAATGATGGCAACAACAATCTTTTTACCGGAAATATCATCCCTATGAGTAGCAGCTCTGATGGCGGACTTAGTGTTACAGGCGGTGGAACGACCGTGCTCACGGGCGACAACACTTACACGGGCGGCACCACTATTGCGGGATATACCAATTTGCAGATTGGAGACGGAGGTGCTTCGGGAACGCTGCCAGGCAACGTTACAGATAATGGTACCCTGACTTTCAACACGACAGACACTCTCAATGTCTCAGGCCAAATCAGCGGCTATGGTATGCTCTGGCAACAAGGCCCAGGAACTTTGATAATCAATGGAGATAACACCTATGCGGGTGGTACCACTATCGCTGGAGGGGCCTTGGCGGTGAGTTCGGCCACAGCCTTGGGGACGGGTCCTGTCAACCTGAACGGCGGCACCCTGATCACCACAGCGGCACAGAACGATGACTTTTCTGTCAATCTAGGCACATCAGGTGGAATCATAGATACCGATGGGAATGCAGATGTATTCAGCAGTGATGTTGGTAGCGGCAATCCTACAGCAGGCCCCTTGACGATAGTTGGTGGTGGTTCACTGATCCTCAATGGGGCCGCGAACAGCGCTTCACAGACCATTATTGGTGGTCCATCGGCAGCGTCCTCCGTAACCACGCCTACCCTACTGGAAATCGGCGACATCAGCCATCCTTCAGCGTCTTTACGGGGTCCAGTTTTGGTCACCCCAGCCGGGGAGTTGCGCGGGCACGGCACGATCGTCGGAAACGTGACTAACGATGGCACGGTGTTTCCGGGCGGAAGCATTGGCTCTCTCGCCATTCAGGGCAACTATACACAAAATGCTGATGGCACTCTCGCTATTGAGATCACCCCCACGGCTTACGACACCCTCAAAGTATCCGGCACCGCCGAGATTGCCGGGCGACTGCTCGTACAGGTAGATCCCGGTGCCAGCTATGTGGCTGGCGATCAATATAAGATTCTGCAAGCTGTGGGCGGTGTGACGGGAGCATTCTCCACGACAGTATATGATCCATTTCCCGCATATGTCACACCAACCCTCACCAACAATGGAAATGCCCTCAATATTCGCTTGTCTGCCACTTCGAATGCCACAGGAAAAAATGCGGATCCGGCGTATTTGGGCGGGCAAATCTATGCGGATATCCCTACCGCACTGATCGGTATGACCGCACAATCAGATGCACTCGTTCTTAACCATGCCGAGAACTCCGGCGGAGCGGCTATAGCGCGCACCATGCTGCTGTCAACAGACACAGCTGTCGCCGGACAACTTGCACAATTCTCTGCACCCACCACGAGGCATGTACAGCAAAATGAAAGTGCGAAATATCAGCCTCATCTTTGGTTGCAGGGGGTTGGCGATTTTAGCAATGCGCAGGGGACGCAAGCAGTTTTAGGATTTAATGACCAGAATAGTGGAGTGTATGGGGGAGCCGATATGCAGGACGGCGAACTCACCACAGGAATTGCTCTGGGCTATGTCCATACCGTTCTAAATCTTCCTACTACGGGTTATGCCGGGGGAAGCCAGTCTACTATCGGTAGTGTCACCTCGATGCTTTATGGCAAATATCAGGCCCGAGAACTGCACCTGCAAGGCCTGCTGGGCTATACCAGTGAAGTCATTCACGGTGTACGCAACCTGCCGAACACCGGTCTTGCGGCGATCAGTGACCACCACGGCAGTATGATCCACGCATTGTTTCAGGGAGGATATGCTATCGCCACGCCGGTGGTGACTGTGACGCCAAATTTGGGTATTGCCTGGTATCGGCAAACACAACCCGGATTCTCCGAAACGGGTGCCACCACACTGTTTGATCTGCACTACCTGCATCAAACCGTATCTGCTTTGGAGGTGCGTGCAGGCCTGAGTTTTAGTCGTCATTACCATCTAGGATCCATGCGGATTATTCCCTACGCCGATATTGCCGTACAGCGTAACCTGGACAATAACAGGCGAAGCATCAGTGAGACTCTTGGCGACTTGCAACCGGTGAGTGAAATCGGGGTAGCCCCTGATAAAACTGCATTTCTTACCAATGTGGGTACCAGCATTCGCATAGCAAACAGTCTGTCGTTGTATGCTGAATATGAGGGATGTTATGCCGGGAACATCAGTAGCAGTGGACTGGCTGCAGGAGGAGTCTGGCGTTGGTAGCCTGACAACAACAATGGACATGGGTCGCAAAGCAACTGCAATGGATCACCTCCATCCCTGATTGGGTATAAGTTCATTTTTCTGCGCACTCCGCATGGGCTGCGCTTGCCAAGTTTTCTGCTGAAAACTAATAAATCTTAGGCGCTGTTACCTGGTCATTTTTTAAACGCTGTTTGACAGTGCGTATCTCGCTCGCTTCCCAAAGAACCACAACCTTCCCCGTGATTCCGGCGGGTCGGCTTCTGCAACGACATTTCGAGGACTGTCGGTGTTCACTCACCTTGCGGCCCGCAGGGTCCACTGTCCTCCTGAAGAGGCCTTTTTCCGGAGTGCTTCAGCCCATTTGTCACCTCCTGGACCGCCCCAAGTGCCGCCGGCTGGAGCGAAAGTTAACCGGGTCGGATTGAATTCCGACGGGACACTCGTTTCCTTCGCAAAGCACACATAACATCTTCGTGGAGTCGTTTTGGCGCAGTATTGAGTATGAAGATATTGATCTGCGGGGCCATGTGGCCACATATCGACTGATGGTTGGGCTAACCGCTTACTTTGAGTTGTAACATAGCGATCGCCCACAACAGTCCCTTATCTAACTGATTCCAGAGAAGGCCTGTCCTCCAAAGACAAAAGGTTTTTACGTGTCCAAACTTCAGAAGTTATAAGCAACACCTACCATACCCCGTAAGCTGTTCACACGCGTCTTGACGTTGATGGGGCCGAATTGTTTGGATGCCAAGTAGCGATCGTAATTCACCCCGATGAATCCACTGACATTCGGCAGGAAGCGGTAACTTAGTTTGCCACCCACCTGGAATACATTGGCTGATGGAACGCCACTAGGCTGAACGGACAAATCTGAAAAATTCACTTTTTCATTGGATGATATGCCCACCATATAGCCGGCATGGGCAGACAGGGTGAGGTCTTGAACAGGTTCCATGGCAAGAAACAATCCACCACCGATGGCATTATTATTGTAGGTAGCATTTCCGAAGTTGCCATTATCACCAATCCCTAATTTGAACTGCGCGTACTGATAACCAATATAGGGTCCCGCTATGAGGTTGTGACCAAACTGAAACCCCTTGCCCAGCCGCGCATTAAAAGCCATGGAATGACCACTGTTGCTGGTATTTCCATTACTGTCACCAATAATGGGGCTAAATCCATAATTAAACCCTAGATGCAAGAGGACATCATCCTGACTGATCCCGTTCAGTACCACACCAACACCACCCGAGGTGTTTCCACCAGCAGCGGGTTTCATGGATTTAAAGGACTGTGCGAAATCTTGCGTATTGAAAGAGTTGTATGAATCGGGTGTACCGATAGCCTCACCGTAAATGCCGATATAGTTCAGACCATGTTGAAGTGGACTGGCAAAGGCCAATACGGGGAACACGCCCAGCGCTGCGCAACCAATCAAAGCAATATTTTTCATTTCAATTCACCTTTTGGTAAGTTGGTTTGTATAAAATATCATAAATTTAGCAGTTTCTCAAAGTTTAAATATCTATATGATAAATAATAATATTATTTGATTTGTTTTAATTATATTATTATTTTGTATGGAGATTTTTATGTTTTTTATGTGTACTCTTCTAGTCAACGTTTGGCTGCCCAACGTCATTCATGTTTTGTGCAACTAAATGCTTATAATTGCTGTTTCATACCAACGACAAAGTAAATTTATAATGTAGGTTGTATATTTTCAGTAACACACCAAGCTCGTTGTTAATAAACAGTAATTAAGGCAATATGAGAAGGTGTTAAGAAGTCGCTAATTAGCTACAGAAACTTTATTGTAATCAATTTTTGACAATGTACCAGAATTAATCGACAATAAATCAACGTATCAAATTAGCTGAATCTTAAATCCAGTTATCTACATGGAGAAGGAGATAAGTGAGAATATGAAAATATCAAAATTGTTTCTGGTGATACCGCCGTTATTCGGCATGGCTCTTGCCGGTTGTTCAGATGTTTCTCAAGGGCCCCAGGGTGGTCATCCAGTTTCCTGGTATTTACATCATCAGAAAAAAATGTCGCAGGAAGTAGACTGGTGTAAAAACAGTGCCGGCCGAGACAAGTTGGAATCCTGCAAAAATGCTGAAAAAGCCTCTGGTGATGCATTGTCTTATAACGCTAAAAATACCCTACATAGTGTCGGCAAAGCCTTGTCTTGAGGTGCTTTGATTCAAAGGAGAAATTATCATGAATGTATGGAAAACGATGAAGACGCTCACGCTGACAATGATCATGTTGACCCCTCTGGCCCTTGCCGGGTGCGGAGGCGGCCCTAGCGCTAAAGCCGAGTCAGCACAGAATAATGCACGCGCTGCCCAGGAGACGGCCAATCGGGCCTTGGCGAAAGCCGATGCGCTACAGCATAAACAAAATGAAGCATTAAACCGGGCAGACGCTGCGCAACAGACGGCAAACCAGGCAGCCCGGGAAGCGAACAATGCCCAGTAAACTGGAATAGAGCGTCCTGCTCGTTGAGCAGGATCCTGACGCCCTATCCGTTCCATGCTTACAGCAAACACAAGGAATGAACAATGCGTATTCAATATCCAAACTATGGGAAGCAACTCGGCTGGATGGCTGCAGTTCTCTGTATGGGGGCGGTATTGCCTTTAAGTGGCTGCGTCGCTATCGCTGCAGCCGGTGCGGGAGCCGGCAGCGTTGCTGCTGTCCATTCAGGCGTTCTATCCGACTATCATGCCTATTATCCAGGGCCGCACGGAACGGTTCAGGCTGCCGTTCTGCATGTTTTCCCGAAAATGCATATTACCTATGTGGGTAATGTGAAGAAAAATCCGGACAAATGGATCATTGATGGGAAAACGACAGCAGGCACGGATGTCAGCGTCATTTTGAAATCCACGAGTCAAGAGGTTACCAAAGTGACGATGGGTGTTGGTCTGTTTGGCAATAAAACCCTCTCCAGACAGTTTTTCTCGCTATTGAACCAGACGCTGGGTGTCCAGGCTACCGTCAAGGCCCCGTCTATTTGATTTCAGGTAAATGAAAAAGGAGATAAGGATGAAATTTTCACAACGTACAGAAAACCAAAAGTTTTGGGGTGCTTGTATAGCGATATTCATATTGGGTACAGGAAGCGCTGTCGCATCAACAGGCAATGCGCCTGATACTGTGGTGACTAAACTTAACACGGCGCTCATTCACTCCATGAAAATGGGGCCATCCAGTAGCTATGAGAGTCGTTTTCACGCATTGTATCCCGAAATCAGCCACGCCCATGATTTTTCAAAGATCGCGCACTACAGCCTGGGAACCGCGTGGGATAAACTGTCTGCTCCAGAAAAGAAGCAGTTTGTGCAGGCGCTGACCGATTATTCTGTGGCAAATTATGCCGCGCATTTTACCCATTACGCCGGTCAGAAGTTTAGCAAACCCGTCTCTAAGAACGTGCCTGGCCACCGAATGATGGTCAGCAGTACGTTGAAGTCCGGCAATGGCGGTAAAAACAACACGTTTGATTATCTGCTCAGCCAAAACCATGGCCAATGGAAAATTGTCAATGTAACGACAAACGGCGTCAGCAACCTGGCGATGCAGAAAGCGGAATTTACGGGCGCTCTGAAAAAAGGCGGGATTCATGCGCTACTGAATGAGCTCGATAAACACTCGGAAAAGTTAGCTCACGCAGCCCAGTAATAACCAAGGTCGTGTTGCTGAACAATCTATCAACTAAGGAGAGTTTTATGAATAAAACGCAGGTCAAAGATGCCGTCAAAGAAGTCGCCGGTAAAATTACCGGAAACGCTCAGCAAGAGGCTGAAGGTAAAGACACAAAGGAAGCAGGATATGTACAGGGAAAATGGGTGATTTCAAAGAGAGGTGCTCTGATTAAATGTTTTCCTGTCATCTCTTATTGAGGATATTATAGGTGAGTTAATCGGTAATTCACTTGTCTAACTTGTTCCATGAGTAACTACTGGAGGTTAATGTATGAGTAAAAATCCTATTATTGCCATCAATCAGTCAAAAGTAGCCAATCGACCGGAAAGTTATGAAACCATGATGAAGGTTGGGCCCAAGGTTTGTATCACTACGGCCTCTCATCCCGGTTTTTTAGGTTTTGAACAATTATTGCAGACGGGTATACATCCCATGGCTGGGCGCTATGGTGGTGGCGCTGTAGATATGCATGAAACCCTGAATCCTATTTCCATGTTTCAGTACACCGTATGGAAAGACGTGAAGTCGCATGAAGAGATGCATCATGAAAACTTCAAGGAAATTTTTGAATTATGTGGAAGCTGCCTGGATATGGTCATAGAGGGGCCATGGGAACCCTACTATGAAGTCATTCGTTCCGATCTCCCCCTGATTATGGGTATGACCGATATCCCTGCAGTTTTAGGAAAGTCTTTCGCAGAGCAGAAGCCCGTGCCTAAAGTAGCATTATCGGCAAAACGGAGTATTGCCATTGGTGACCATTGGGTGATGGACGGGCATGAGGAAGCTGGTTCCTCGCTGTTTTAAGTGGGTAGCTTGAGATCCAGCTTACCCAGTACGAGGTAAGCCATGTTAATAAAATTCTTGTGGGTGCGATAGCCCCGTGCCCTGGATTTGGCGGACTGGAGCAGACTGTTGAAACCTTCCAGAGTGCCGTTACTCAGATGGCTCTCGAACCAACGTAGAGAACCACTGGGACGGCATTCTACGTTGGTTCGAGAGCCATCTGAGTAACGGCACTCTGGAAGGTTTCAACAGTCTGCTCCAGTCCGCCAAATCCAGGGCACGGGGCTATCGCACCCACAAGAATTTTATTAACATGGCTTACCTCGTACTGGGTAAGCTGGATCTCAAGCTACCCACTTAAAACAGCGAGGAACCACGCGGCGCAACCCAGTTCTGGGGTTGTGTCGGGTGGCAACCCTTGGCGGTCCGAAACGGTTTTACCGGTTTCTTCCACCCTCGCCTGTCGGTTTTTGGTGAGCGCGCAAAAACCCAGACCGCCCAAGGTGGAGCCCGATTCAAAATGCTGGCAATCCTCACAAAAGACCTTGCCGGATTTGCGTAATTCTTCCTTCGTTAGAAACAAATGCATCGTTCAAATCCTGTAGTGAGATGATTTCGAAAGGCAAGGCACATTGCCGTTTTGCCTAGCCTTCTGGGTATGCTTTGATGAAGTTACCATGCCCATTATAACGCCAGTCCTTGCGAAACAGCGAACGCCACAAGCCAATCCAGTCCTCGTCTTCATGCGTCACATACCCCAGATTCTACCCCTGAGCCCACTTAATCTGACATAGAGCCCTGTGCTCAGCGACAATTATCTTGTCCAGTCGGCAGATACGTCCCCGTTTTCACCCAGGTGTTGATTTGGCGTTCTCCATTTGTTGTCAGTACCTGCAAAGGGCCGTCTGGCACGATAGGAGGTCTGACGTTCAACAGAGATTTGGGGCATGGGGCTATTTCCTCATATCGTTAAAAAATCGCGCTCATAAGTAGCCAAATAAAATATTGAAAAACGCCCATTGAATTTATTAGGTTTTTTTATGCAAATGCATTGCAAATGCATATGCATTTGCATCTAGGGGGTTTGTGGAGCGGCTCTGGCGCAGTGTGAAGCATGAGGATATTTCCCTGCGGGGCTATGCTCATGTACCAGAACTGATGGATGGGCTGACTGCCCACTTTGTATTTTACAATAGTCGCGCCCGCATCAGTCCCTTGGCTATCTGACACCAGATCAGGGATACCTGACAGGGCAAGAGGGCTGTGCCTGCATTGTGGACCGCTATCCGAAGGGTTGCAGCATGACCATCACTCAGGGACGATTTGGGGCAGCACCATTCTGCTGCAAGGTTAGAAACCAGACTAGCTTAAACTCTCGCTCATTTGTCTTGGCTCATGGGTCCACCATAATTCTTCTTTGGTCAGGAACAGTTGCATAATTTAAGTCCTTACAACCGGCAGCGAATAGGTTTTGGAGGATAAGGCATCTTGCCCCATTTCAACATTTTTTTTGCGGTTTTCGCGATCTCGCTAGGGGACACACATCCATGCCGCATCCGCCCCTTTCGAATCGCCAGCTTCCCGATTCACCTGCACTCCATGTAGCGTCAGTCGATACGTCAAATAGGACTGAATTTTGGGATGCGATAACACCTCCGGATTCAGCACAGCAAACACATCCCCGATACATCGTGCGGAGATGGTAACCAGCCCGGGGTGTCCTTCAGTCTTGAATCGGATTCCTATCGGCTGCGTAAAATGGTAACTTTCTGCATCTACCAGCGCGGGATACTCTGCGACATGTGGGCGCAGGTCCACCAAAGCAGCGTCACAACGGACCCCATATAATAAACGATCCACGGTAATGCTTTCCCGACCACCAGAAATCACCATCTGCTCAAAGCCTGCATCGCGCAACAGCCGTGACCTCCAGTGGTGTACCGTTTCGTAAACGGAGGTTTCCACCGTATCCGCACCATACCAAACGCCAAAGGAACCATCGCTGTATCGGCTTACCGTCCAGTTTTTAAATGGAAACCAGATAGCAGCGAACCATTCCGCTTCCTCGAAGGGTCGGTTAATGGCCGGCGCCTGGGAAGTATAGTGGGGCGGCTTGGCAGCGGCTTCGTACTGTTGTGCCACAGTCCAGTCTTCTGGGCTAACCGACAGATCGTTAAACAGGTCTTCCGATACCCGCAAACTGATGATATTGCGAATCAAGGTATGGTGCGTATCCGCCAGGGTAAGACCGTCATAAAATGACTCCGCCACAATCATCCGCCCCTGGCATGATCCAGATAGGCTCGAACCATCAACAATCCGGTAAATCCCCACTCGCGAACCACTTCTACGGGAGTCCGATAATCGAACGCACGGTTACGGGTGGTCATCCACTGATAAGCCAAATCCCGGTCATGCGGAAAAAGCAATCGTAGATTTTTATGGATAGCAAGTAAATGGCCCGCACGTTCAAGCAGATCCCTATTTGCGCCTAAGGGTTCCCCTTTGCGATAGCGACTGAGGGCTGCGCGGTTCTCGGCCGCCAAACCCAGTAAGGCAAGTTGCCCTTCATTGTCCACCATCCAGAGCTCAAAGGCCTTCATGAGCATCTTTGCCAAGACTATGCGATCGTGGATTTTGTTTTCTCTGTCTGAGATGACTGCGGTTTGCGTCATGAGCGATCCCCCACTTCATGAAACAACTATAACAAATAATGCTGCATCTGCAACTACCTTGGTCTTCTTGGAATGGTCCACGCGTCAGCTGCAGTAGTGCAGTAAGCCCGTTATAACGTTAAACCGTGCGTAACAGCGAGTGCCACCAACCAGTCCGGACGTTCTGGAACCGTGTCCCGAACCGGTTCACCGTCATGCCGCTGGCGTTCGGCAATCGCCAATCTCCAGGCACATTCATAGCCATATTTCCACACCGAGTAAGAGCGCACCCGCTGCTTGCCATTCACCATGAATTTGGCCTCCCAGTAGATCCGGGAAATACTGCCGTCCGCAGTGTAATCATGGCATAACCGCACCCCAATTTTTCCTGATCGGTTGCGGCTATACGTCGTAAAATGGCCGTTTCCATCCCGCTGTCTGGGCTGAATGTCCAGTTCTGCCATTTTTTCATCCCGCCATGTTCGAGCAGCGATGCGCGCTGCTTCGTAACCATTATGCGCGGAGTCAGAAAAGAGCTTGCTGGCATCCGGTTTTTTCGATCCTGGGCGATACAGCCTTACCCACCACCCTTTCGATTTCGCATAATCCAGTCGGGTCATTCCATAATCTGCTTCGGAGTTGCTGGCAGTTTCCTGTGGCATTTTTCCCCGTTCTATCGACATGTCCAATTCTTTACACGGAAAATAGATAACCGTTTTTAGTCAGATGTATACCCTTCTGCATCTAGCAGGTTCAGATAATGCGCCTGACTTTGGATGGTCTGCAGTTCATGGCGAATTTGTTCGCCACCGACGCCCTTACTTCTGGACAGAAGAACAAACAGGCTTTCCGGCGCAAAATACTGGATGACAACCTCCTTGACACCCAATGCGTTGAGTGCCTGAAGGTCTCGGCAGAATTGAGCATCATCCAAATTTTTGCCGTCCAATATGATCACGGCGTGATGCAGGGCTGCTTTCACCGTGTTGAGCCATTGTGTTTGGTTCCTGGCAGATGCTTCGGGCGTTTGAATGATCGCTATATCCAGTGTGCTGTACTTTTTCTGCATCTGCTGCGCCCAGGTGCTTTTTCCGGAAGCTGTGGCCCCGATCGTGATAATCACCAAAGGGCTTTGCAACGATGCCTCAGAGGACAGAGGACGTTTTTTTAACGATGTCACGGTCATGCAGGTTGCAACTTTTTCATGAATGGAGGTTTTTCGCATCGTAGCATAAAGTTTCCTCTTTTTTACGAACCATAGAGTTTTCCCAATCATCCCGCAATCGAAGCGGTCAGACCCATGATACGTGCCCGAGAATTCTCAATGGACTGAAGGAATACCGAGTAGTTTATGCGCTTGCCATCCAAGCATGAGATAGCACTGAAACCGCCCTATTACGCCACTTTTCGAGAGGTAAAATGCCACCAGCCTGTCGCAGATCACGCATCATCACCTCTGTTGGGTAAATGCACGCCCTCCGGATTACCCACAGGCTGACCCATTCCATTAGTGCTGCACTCGGGATATTTCACCCGCCTCGTAGTCCTGAAACATGAGGCCCATGACACCCGATTCTCGGAGTAAATCGAATATCCGCTCAATGACATCCGCACGCGTCTGATCCAACTGCTTCCAGGGTATATAGAGTGACCCATACTCTTGGGCGGCATCATACAGTTCCAGCGTGAGCCCTTCCATAATCGGGTGATCCTGCAGACGGGCGAGAATCTGGCCCGACTTTTCCCCAACCACTCGGGTTACGAATTCTTCCAGAACGATATCCTGATATTCCTGTGCCCCTTCGCGAACCGCAAACACCATTCGACCCGGATATCCCAGCGCGTTTTGCTGCCTATTAAGACCCAACACGGCCAGATCCGATTGTTCGGTCCAGTTTTGAATGCGGCGCACAAAGTCATCCGAAGGTAACTCCCAAGCCACACAATGCCCCGGCATCTGCGCGGAGTAGCTGACAATACCGATGAAGCAAATATAGGGATGCGTGCCTTCAGCATAGGTTTGTGTACTGAGCAAGGTAGCGGCTTCCCGATAGTCCTGGCCCAGTGCCGTATGGAGGCGAAACACTTCTACCGGAGACATATTCAGCAGTTGCCCGCCATCTACCGGGGCGGGATAAAAGGTGACTTTAGCATTTGCGCAGACAAGTCCTTGCGTAAAAAAGGAAGCCGCAGCCCGTTCTGCCGAAAATCCCTGAATGAATGCTGGATGGCGTACCGGTACGGCAAACAGGGTGCTGACCTGCCCTTCTTCGGTCAGGAACATTTCTGCACGTTCCCGCGCATAATCCCAGAAATCTTCAGAGGCATCCGGATCTTTTTCATACAGCAGCAGGGAAATGGTTTGCAGGGTTTCTTCGTCCTCTTCGACGAGTAATGCGTCCACAGCTTCCCCCAATTGGGGTTCCACAGAAAATTCATTGTCCAACAGATAGCGCGTTGCCAGTGCGGTGATGGCAAGCGCCTGCGGAGAGGCCACGTTACTGCCGGTAGAGGCTTTCATCGATTCAACCCGCCGCTTTTTTGCAGGCTTGTTGGGCTTCTTCACCCAACGCCTTGAACCAGGCAGGTTTGGGTCCTGCCCCTTTCCAGACCAGATGGGGATCCGTTGGATGCTGATACCAAAAGGCTGGGGACTTGCGCACGCGACGCGTTTTCTGCGGCTCAGAAGGAACCAGTTTCAGGAGGTCCTTGGCCGTCAATCCCAAGTCCTCGACGATCCGGCGTATTTCTGCCAATCCTTCGTCCTTGGCTTGTTTGAGAAGCTCCTCCACCCGTTTATCAGCGGCTTCTTTGGCTTTTTTGGCGGCTTCCAATTCTTGCAAGATGCTCATGGTTTCGTTCTCTCAGGGTGGGCGTTAATGGGCCTGCTTCCGTTCCCATCGGGGATGCAGCAGTTCGGTGACTATTTCAACATAATTGAGGGCCGTGGTCACAAGTAGGGTAACAACGCGATCCTCCTCGCTGGATTGGGTCAGCGGATTAATCAGATGAAATACATAGCTCAGTAACCATTGCTCAGGATGTTGCTCGATGTAGTCCTGGGAAACACGCTGCCTTTCCATGGGAAGTACGCGGAGGTCTGTTTCCTGGGTCATTCGACGGGTTACCCGTTCATAACACTGCTCTACCAGATCCTCATCGGCTGCGGGCAAGGTGATGCCTCCCTGATCCAGTGCCAAGGTCAGCATCAGCAATAAATCCACCAGCATTTCCAGACGGGCCTCTGGAATGCCCATACGGAAAAGGACCACAATACTGCCTATTAGTTGTGGCTGGATTTCTGCGATGCGGTCTATCAGTATGGCTTTCTCTTCCATACTCATCTGATCTCGTTGCACGATGGCATCTGCCAGCATTTTCTCGCTGATTCGGGCTTGCCGCAGGGCCTGTTTTTGTCTCGGCGGAAGGGGCAGTCGATCAATCATATTGCGGGTCATCGGGCAGCCTTCCGGTGAAATTGGGCATCCATAGGGCGCTTTTCTCTCCGTTTAATGCAGGCGTGTCGGCTGTGAAAGCAAAGACGCGCCTGCTTCTACAGAAAACCCGTAATCGGTCAAAACCTGTTCGATCTTGTGCATGAGTGCCAGGCGATGAATGCGGGTGGCGTTGTACTCGACATTACACAGCAGCGCTTTACGGTGATACTTGGGCTGAAGCGTCACGGTTAAGTGATTATCGCTTCTGGCCTCCACACAAACCGTGCAGTCTTCTGCAGAAAGCTGTTCTTCTTCGAGCTGTTTTTTGAGGGCGCCCAAGACCGTAAAGCTGATTTCCAGCAGGTGATCCTCTTCGGTTTCTGGTTCATCCTGACCGATTTCCAAAAAGAAATGTAAGGGCGCGCAAGCGTCCAGTGATCCTTCTGGCCATCCCAGGGCTTCACGTTGATCGCGGGCGAGCTGTTCAGGATCGGGCCATTGGGGCGTATTCTGTTCGGGAAACTCCAATCGGCCTACCAGCAGGTACATGCCTGGAACCGTCATCCGGTTGTAATTCCAAGGATAAGGTGCGTTCGCTCCGGGCGTATTCATTATCCATAACTGCAGGGGACTGTTGGCGCGCAAGTGATAAATCGATTGGGGTTGCAGCAGCCATTGCAGCTTGCCCCGTGGCGGAATCAATTGGTGTTGCTTCAACACCTTGGTCAGTGTTTTGCGGTCAGTCGCGTTGCATTCTCCGGACCAATTTGCCAGGAAAGGCACGGCAATCAGGAGACTCCGAAAACCGTTTTCATAGGACTTGGCACAGGCCATTTCCGTGGCTTGATTCCAGCAGAACTGCCACAGATCGACCAATCCTTCTGCGCGGAAGGTTTCCAGAACGGCCTGAAAAGCTTCTTCGTCACGTTCGCATAAGAGATTATACAGTATGGTCTGAATGCGACTCAGGTCAGTATCCAACGACAGCGGATTTCCCACGGCATGTGCGATGGGCATGATTTCTCCGAGGATGGCATTAATTCTTCCACTACGTTTTTTCATGATCTCTCTGTAGGTTGTTATACGTCTTTCGGGATAAGCCACCCTGCACCATGGGTCTGGTGCCTTTTTCGATAGTTTACCCCATGCTCAATCCCCGATTTGCCAGTTGGTCGGCTAGTTCGTTTTCCGGATGCCCATTGTGTCCACGAACCCACTCCACCTGGACTTTACGGGCGCTATACAAGGCATAGAGCTGCTGCCACAGTGCCTGATTCATGACCGGTTTTCCTGCGGCGGTTTTCCAGCCTTTTTTAATCCAACCGGGGATCCATTCATTCAGGCCTTTCAGGACATACTGGCTGTCCGAGCAAAGGATGACTTCAGCGTCTTCGGGAACCTTGCGCAAAGATTCAATGGCGGCGGTCAGTTCCGCGATGTTGTTGGTCCCCTGTTTCTGGATAAAACCGCAATGCTCTGTGCGCGTTCCATCGGGAGATTGAATAACAGAACCCCAGGCACAGGGGCCAGGATTGGTAGGGCCACAAGAGCCATCGCACCAAATTCGCCATAGACTCAAAATCAAGTTCCTTTTCATCGAAAGTTACTTTCCGGAGTATAACGCAACCGCTCAGCGTTTCCCCAAAAAATGGCCAGACAACTATTGTGGCGCTGGAAGAACGACGCTCCTTGCTTCCCCACTCCGTCCATTCGAAAGCAAGCTACTTGTTTATTCAAACTATTCAAGCTTGATACTCCTCACGCTACCATTGGGTCCCATTCAGGAACTGCGAAACCAATAAGTAGATAACTCCCTTGCCATCCAGTCGTTCTATCCAGTCTTCCGGAATAGTCTGAATCCCCCAAATTGCACCCAACAATTGGCCGCTGATAGCCCCAATGGAATCCGCATCACCCGGATGATTGGCTGCCCAACGGATACCGGTTAAAAAGTCTGGCGCGGTCAATCCCAAATAAATGCTGATGGCCAATATCTCTTCTGCAACCCACCCTTTTCCTAAAAGCATAGAGGCAGCGGACCAGTTTACTCCCTTTTCCGCCAGATCGTTGGCCTGCTGCAATGCAGACAATACGTTCTGACCTGTTTCCTCAAGTTCTGACAATATATCCATCACCACGGCCAAGGCCTCATTAAGTGGTGTGTCCGAGATAATTTCCTGTAATAGAACGGCGAAAGTCCCTGCAGAAAGGTAACCACAGAGATGACCATGGGTGAGTTGCGCAGCGCTGCTTGCCACCTGAAAGGTACGTTGTAATGGCCAATGTTCTGGGTGTATAGCTGCCCAGAAACCAATGGGAGCTACCCGCATTAACCCACCGCATCCCTTACTATTGTTGATGGCAGGTATGCCCCAATCTGCTGCCTGCGCCAACGCAGTCAAACAAGTCCGTCCAGGTCCCATTCGCTGATGTAACACTAGCTCATCCAGCAAAAACCCCTCACTACTGAAATCATCAGCAGGTAAACGACAGGGCACTTCCTGGGTCAATAACCAGCGCATGTAGGCTTTATGCAGGGCAATTTGCAAAGGTTCCCCTGTGCTGGCATGCAGAATCAACGCTTCGGCGGTAAACAAAGTCAGTTGCGTATCATCCGTAAAATGCCCACATTGACCTGGATGCACAAACTCCATTACGCCTTGATGTCCCCAGCGACTTAGCCGATTCTCAACACTCAGAAATTCTACCGGCTCCCCCAAAGCATCACCCAATGCACCTCCCATGAAACCAGCCAGAATACGGTCTTCTGGCGTAGGTGAAATGGTGGGATTCATGCTGTCCTTCTCCTGATAACAAGTGGAAAACATGCGCGCAGTTCTTTCGCTCTTTTTTGTTTCATAGAACCTGAACACGACCCGCTTCTATCGCATGGTTTCTATGCAATTGTATTTCCCACAATAGGGACAGCGGTTAACAGCAGTCTCCTGAGGGTAAGGTCCGCGCCCCTGACGCGAACACCAAGCACACCAAAAACTACCACAAACCTTACAACGTTTCATGTTGATGCCAATCGCTTTGCAATATCGGCATTGAGCCATTATGTCCTCCTTGGGCAATATCGTGGGTAATCGACGGATATGGATGAAGGCACTGCCAGCCCAGCGTGCTGGCAGTGCATCAACTTGAGGTGCAACTACATCATTTCCGTCACATGCGTGATTTGGTAGGTGTACTCATCTTTATCCTCGATCAACGTGAAATACTCACCGACGATGATGCGTTTGGTAAATAAATTGGTCGTGGCAACAATATCGCAACACGCACCAAATTCCATTTTTTGCATGACCTCATGAGTAGAGTCCGGGGCATACAAAATTAACGGGTAAATATCGCCTTCTTCATTTTGGTAACCAAAATGATCCTGGGCAACCAGTTTTTCGTCTTCGACCACCAACTGCAAAATCATTTTGCAGTCCTCCAGTTCTTTGGCTTCGGCAATTAAACGGATCAATTTTTTCATGGAAAACTCCTTCTTAAAAAAACACAATGTAAACAAACTGTATCCGGTGTTGATGAATTCAGCAGGTTAAATGGGCTGTGAATCCTACCTCCTGGAGGGCACCCCTCCGCCGCTGGGTTTCGCTTTGTTCCAGAAACTGCCAAAGGTCTTTGCCTTCCCGAAACGGTTGGAATCGGTGGCGCCGAATGACCCGAGCCAGATCGGCGGGTACCAGATGCGCTAATCCTGCGTTTTTCCGCACGTAATCGGGCGCATCAGGAATTTCCAGCACCTTGAGCAATTGTTGCCAGAGATACTGACGTTTGGCTTTACCCAGCGGCTGGAATCCAATACTCAGGTCCATGCGTCGATACATTGCGCGATCCAGTGTCTCTGGGAGATTAGTAGCCAGTATCAGTATGCCGGCGAAGGATTCCATGCGTTGTAGCAGTTCGTTGACCATGCTGATTTCCCAGTTATGCTGGGCATGCGCGCGCTCCTGCAGAAAGCTATCGACTTCATCCAGAAAAAGGATTTCTCCCAGAGCTTCTCGGAAAGCCGCTGCCAGATTCTGTTCATTGTCTCCGACATACTTACTGAGCAGATCGGAGGGGCTGCGGGTATAGAGAGTTTTCCCCAACTGATCCGCCAGATGACGTGCGAACGCAGTTTTTCCAGTACCAGAAGGGCCATGAAACAAGAGCGTGGCATTCTGGTGCTTTTGTAAGGAAGAAAGCACGCTGTTCAAGTCAGTATCCGATTCAATCAGGGTCGGGTCAAAGGCAGTCCACGCGTCAGGAATTTGGGCTGACTGATGGAGAGACCAGACGTGCTCAATGAGTTCCGCACTCTCAGTAGCCGATTCTGGTCTGCAGAGCGTAGCAATTGTGGATGCCTGCTGGATGCGCCCAGGCGATAAATCGCTACGCTCTGCCCAAAGTGCGGTTTGCCCCTCAGGTAGTTCAACTGATTGCATTTGGGCATCCAGCATTTTCTGACGAACGCGCTTGGGAGGATTGCGAAATTCCAGGGTGTAGAGAAATCGACGGCGATAAGCGGGGTCAATACTCTCGATACGGTTGGTAATCCAGACTGTCGGCACCTTGGCCTGTTCCAACAGATGATTGGTCCAGGCTTTATGTCGGGGTGGCAGCGGAAACCAGGGGTGGGGCTCACCAAATACATCTTCCACTTCATCGAAAAGAACAAGCGTCTGACTTTGTTTGGCCAAAGCCCGCTGGCAGAGAGCAAAGGCCTGAAAACGGGTATCTCCTTCCAGGGGTTCCTGCTTGGCGTCTTCATGTCGAACTTCTACAACACACCATTCCATAGCTGCCGCCAGTGCCCGAGCGTAGGCGGTTTTACCGGTTCCAGGGGCACCGTGCAGGAGAATATGCACACCTTGCGTCTGATCTTGTTGGGCACCAGTCAATATGCGCGTCAAGATACGGCTATGCGCTTGCAGGTGGGGAAAATCCGCCAAATTAAAGGCTGAGGGCGGTAGACTCTGGAATAACCCAGAAAACAATTGCGTTTCATCCGTCTGTTCCTGCAGCAACGCGGTAGCAAGTCCCGGCATCAACCCAAAACCATCGCGTTCCAGATGTTTTAAAAGCCCACTGCTACGCAGCCCTTCACGAGGTCCTAAAGCTTGTAATATCCGGGATGGATCAAGATCCAAAGCAATGGCGATGCGGGTATGGTTCTGGTGCGTATTCCAATCATCCGTATCCTCAAAAAATATTCCCAGGATGGGATATTCATCGACCAAAGCGGCCAGGTGGATGATTTTTTGTTCTACGTTACCGAATCCCAAACGGGAAGCTAGGGCATCGACATTCCGGTCCAGCTCACAGGCGGTTTCTGGTATTTTTTTGCGCCTCAATAGGCTGCGGGCACGACGCAAGCGTCCTTGAATTGAATGTTTTTGATAGCGATGTTCGTCCCACTCCAAGAGTTCGTGAGCAAAATCATCCTTCATAAACCACCAATGACTCCCTAATCGGTGGCCGTCGTGACTGAGTATCCGCAGGGCATAGTGGCATGCCCAAAGATAATGCGGGTCTTCCCAAGAAATGAAGACCGGGACATCTGGTTCACAATCCCAATCGCAAGCGTCGTCAATTGCAGCTGATGGACGAGATTTATGGATAGGCTTGGATTTTTTGGACATGACTGGTTCTCCTGGCGAATGAGAACTATGCTATCAGCACGTTGCGACCATAATCGTCGCATGCAAAATTTTCAGATGGGGGCTTTTATGCGTGATGAAATGCAGTTCTTTCGGAGACTTGCCATCCTTCAACACCTGCCCCAGGCCGGGCATGGAAAGCGCACGGTAATGCAATTGCAGAAACGATTGTCAGAAATGAACCAGCAGACAACCTTACGCACCATTCAGCGCGATCTGATTTGGCTTGAGCGGTACTACCCTATCGCGTGCGATGATGGCAATCCGCATGGCTGGTTCTGGGCACATCAATCACCAGGGATTCAGGCCCCATATCTTGAGCCATCTGCGGCACTGGCGATTCTCTTGGGTTTGGAGGAGATGCAGTATTTGTTGCCCAGGAGCCTGCTGGAAGATTTGGAAATTTATCGCCAACAAGCAGAACGTGCCTTGGCGCGTACGACATTGGCGAACTGGCGCAAACATGTGGTGGTCTTGTCAGACAGCGTACAGAAAGCGCCCCGATTATCACCCAACTTACTGATGCAACTGGCTGAATCCATAGAAACCAGTAAACAGGTAACCATCCAGTATCGGGCCGTGAACCAATCAATCAAAAATCATGTTCTCAGCATCTGGGGATTAGCGCTAAGAGATGGGGTGCTCTATATGGTCGGGAAAAGTCAGAACCACGCAGAACCTGCGTTATTCGCCGCCCATCGCATCGCCCATATTGAAATCATGCAAGAAAGCGCAAGCCAGCCAACAGCCGCTTTTGTACTTCAGGATTTTGTACGGAGTAGCTTGCAGCTATCCAGAGGTTCAGAAAAGATTCTATTGCGTTTACAAATAGACAAATCGCTCCTACGGCTCATTCAGGAACGCCCCCTCTCCAGTGATCAGGTCATAGGGAAGATCGGGAGACGCTGGTGTGAAGTCAGCGCGCAGGTAGAGGACACAGAAGCCCTTCGCTGGTGGATTCTGAGCTTTGGGGAAAACCTGCGGGTGCTTGAACCACCCGCACTTTTTATGGAATTGCGCGAACGCACTGGGGCTATGGCAGCAATGTATAACCGTTTGCCAAAAGCCCAAGCTTGATTTCAATTGTCACAATCAATTTGCGATAGTCAGGATTTGTTTCCACTGATCCTTATTAATATCTCTAAATGGCTGTACAATTGCTTTAGCCAGTTTCTGAAGATCGACAGATTTTTGATCAATATCCATAAAATCTTTAATAATAATATCTTGGTGAACAACATAGCCAGGGGGCCAATCGGACAAAATATACCAGGATTCATTACTAAGAATTCTTAGCATTTCTTGTGACGCAGCCTTCCCTCCTTTTGACCATATCCAAAATTGACACATCACATTATTGTCAATTGCAATAATTTGAAAGTAAAGTGACATCTTATGTTTTTTTTCCTCCATCCTCCGCATTAAATAAACTTTGTGATTTTTTTCATTAACCCTTTTAAAACCATTTTTTTCAACTATTGTTACCATTTTACCATTAACAAGATCCCATAAGGTTTTTAATTCTTTTTTAAGAAGGTCTATATATTCAGTTTTAAGAGATTTATAGTTATTTATTTCATCGTCATTGAAGCTTAATTTTTTTAGAGTGTTATCGAATACTTCATCATCATCATCATTATTCCAGCAGAAATCTATATCCGATGGATGCTTTACATAAAGTGCTAAATATTCGCCAGCCATGATCAATCCTCCTGTTCTGAATCCAATGGAAATCGTAAATATGGATATGGATCGCATTTAGGTTCTGGGCTTAAATCTAAATCTAAAACATCTTGATAGATGCTTGTTAGATAGAATCTAGCATAATGAAATCCAGGTTTATCTGTATTATCATCAATGACTTTCCAGATTATATTAAACAAGTCTGAGAATAATAAAACCTGCCAATCATTTTCCCTTGCATTCCATGACCTTTTATTATCAGGAATCAATAGAATTTTATGCACTATTTCTGATTTATTTTCTCTTTTCCATTTACTGGCACATTTAGAATATCTTGCTAACTGGTTTCCGCCGAAAGAGGCACCTACTTTTGCTTCTATGATTACAAGAAACTTTTGTTTATTGCTGGACTCATGTCCATATTTTCCAGTCATCCAAAGATCAATCCTTGAATCTTTGTTGCAGTAATACTCACTGTCAACAAATATCTGCTCATACTCAAATTCTGATCCAAAAATTTTATTCAATAATGCATGCGTAATTTTGTCTCCGAAGCCATGAGGTTCATTGGGAGTAAGGAAATAGGCCAGAAGCTTTGTATAAGACAATTCATTGTGCCGGCGACCCATAGGGCGCAACAAGTTGATAGGCCCAAACATCGGGTGATCATTTTTCATTGAATTCTTGATTTTTTGAGCTTTATCTATGGCTTTCTTTTGCATTTTTGTCAAGAAGCTCTCGAATTCATCGATTTTGAACTCATTTTCTTTTCCTGAAGAATCTGGAATGATAGACTTCATTTCATTGAAAACCTTGATAAGAGATTCTTTTTCCATATTATTTCCTTTCGACCAAAAATGTTTCAGCTTAAGGCAAAATCTCTAACCCAAGCTCACGAAGAAACTCATTATGTTTCTCTTTAGATGCATCAATGGCACGACTCAAGGACGCTAGATCAGCGTGAATTTTTTGCAGATCAATTTCCTCTTCGGGGGTTGCTGTACTGATATACCGGCTGATATTGAGGTTGTAATCATTGTCCGCAATCTCGGTCATGGGGACTCTGCGGGCGTAACGATCTTCCTCCCGGCGAAACTGATAGGTATCGATGATCTTGTCGATATCTTCAGGGCGTAAGCGATTCTGGCGTTTGCCTTTCTCAAAGTGTTCGGCGGCGTTGATGAAGAGCACGTCATCGGGTTTCTTGCACTTTTTCAGGACGAGGATGCAGACAGGAATGCCGGTGGAGAAAAAGAGATTGGCGGGCAGACCGATAACGGTGTCGATGTTTCCATCCTTGAGGAGTTTGGTGCGGATGCGTTCTTCCGCACCCCCGCGAAACAGCACACCATGGGGCAGAATGATGGCCATGACGCCCTCAGGTTTGAGGAAATGAAAGCCATGCAACAAGAAGGCAAAGTCAGCGGCGGATTTGGGCGCCAGACCGTAGTTCTTGAAGCGCATGTCTTCACTCAACGCACTGTTGGGTTCCCAGCGATAACTGAAGGGCGGATTAGCGACTACTGCATCAAACTGCGGGGCCTTGGCGGGATTGGTTTCCCTGAGATAGTCCCAATCATTCGCCAGGGTGTCGCCATGGTAGATTTCAAATTCGGAGTCTTTGACCCCATGGAGCAGCATGTTCATGCGCGCCAGGTTATAGGTAGTGATGTTCTTTTCCTGTCCGAAGATTTTGCCGATGCCATGCGATCCCATACGGTGCCGGACATTCAGCAGTAGCGATCCTGAACCACAGGCAAAATCGAGAACACTGTCCAGTTGTTTTTTCTTTCCAGTAGCCGGGTCCTGACTGTCGAGGGTGACGATGCCGGAGAGGATGCTGGAAATCTGTTGCGGGGTGTAAAACTCGCCCGCCTTTTTACCCGATCCTGCGGCAAACTGACCGATCAGATATTCGTAAGCGTCGCCCAGGACATCCTGATTGGTGGAGAATTGCGATAACCCTGCTGCGATGGCCTGAATAACGGTGCATAGCTGTTGGTTGCGGGCACTGTAGTCCTTACCCAGTTTTTCGGAGTTCAGATTGATCTCCGAAAAGAGGCCATTAAAGGTACTGGCGAAGGATTCGTTCTCAATGTAATCGAAGCCCTTTTGCAGCTTATGGAGCAATTCCGCGTTTTGGGTGCGGGCCAGTTCCGAGATGCTGCCCCAGAGGTATTCGGGGCGAATCACATAGTGGATTTTGCGGCGCATCTGCGTTTCAAAAGCGTCGATATCCTCGGGATTGTTGGCATACCAGAGGGCCAGTGGGGTACGGCGGTCACCGGCTTCCAGTCGTGGATAATCTGGCCCCAGTTCCTTGGCTGCGGCCATTTCGTAGTTATCGGACAGATAACGTAGAAACAGGAAGGAAAGCATGTAATCGCGGAAGTCATCGGCATTCATGGCACCGCGTAGTTGATCGGCAATACCCCAGAGGGTGTTGCCCAATTGTTTTTGGTCGATTTCAGTCATGATGGCAGAGGATTCCTTGGGTTAAAGCGTGTCGCTCAGACATCGGCGGTTGCGGATGATTGCTGAGCCGCAGCATCGGCTTCGCGAAGTTCCTGGGCCGAGATACGGACGCACTGCCCATCCCGGACCATCACAATGCCGGTATTGGTTTGTATGGCGATCTGTCTGGCCAGTTGGGCGGCGCGGCGCATGGCTGCCATGGAAGCACGCAAATCCGGATTACGGGCCTGGGCAATATCTTTGCCGGTATTCATGGATTTTCTCCCCATTCCAACAGTAAAGGTTCTGGACCGCTATTATCATACTTCGCCCAGCTATTGACGCGATATCGATAGTATTGCTCGAAGTGCTTCAACCCTGAATCAAAGCGGCGGCGAATCACCTGCTCAGGGATATCGTGACCGCCCTGACGCACCCGTTCGGCCACTCGGGCAATGGCCGTTTCGGCATTGGGTAAGGCCAGAAAAAACAGTTCCACGTCATATCTCTGTGATCGCCATTGTTGAATATGACGTAAATAAGTGAGACCAGAGAGGGTGGTTTCAAAGGCCAGGCTCTCTTGACGACGCACGCAGGCGGCAATTTCTTCGAGCATCAACCGGCCTGCCCGCAGGTTGGCTACTTCAGGGGCAAAGGGCGACAGACCGGCTGCGATCAGATCGGCATTGATGAAACGTGGGCATTGGGCTTCATCGGGCAGAAAAGAGCGGGCAAAGGTAGTTTTACCGGCGCCATTGGGTCCTGCGATGATGATGATTTTGGGGGTGGGCATGTCTATTCCTCAGAGACCTGCGGGAATAGCTGCTGCATTAAGCCTTTTTTGTGGGTTTTGAGGGCTTCGAGCTTTTGGGTTTGGGCGGTGATGAGGTCATCGAGGCTGGTTAGGCAGGAGGCGATGCGGTGTTGTTCATCGATCGTCGGAAATTTAACCTTAAATTCACTCAGTGCTTCTTTCGTAATCGTCTTGATAATCCCTCCTGGAGCTTGCTCCTTTTCTATATCAAAGAGGTTTTGAATGACGCGGGCAAAAAAGATTTTTTCTATGGGTTTCCTAAAGCTCTCAAATATGAGCAGTGTCCTATCAATGTAAGCATCATAGTGAGTGATCGCAACTCTGCCTATTGAGCCCTGCAACGTAACAATTAATGTGCCTTCTGGAATGAAGACGCTTTTTTCAGCCGCTAATTTGCTTATTCTATTTTTAGTTTTACCTTTAAGCCTAAAGTCATCACCAACATCGAAAACCTGAATGAAAGGCATCCCGTTTTTTTCGTCATACCATTCTGGCAGCCCATAAGGCTGAGGAAAACTCCCTCGCC
The DNA here is from genome assembly GCF_015100075.1 of Acidithiobacillus sp. HP-11. Classification (NCBI taxonomy): domain Bacteria; kingdom Pseudomonadati; phylum Pseudomonadota; class Acidithiobacillia; order Acidithiobacillales; family Acidithiobacillaceae; genus Acidithiobacillus; species Acidithiobacillus sp. HP-11. Next base: position 6,348 of record NZ_JACKYY010000029.1, on the reverse strand, counting down.
TAAATGTAGCTATATCGTCCAACGTGCCATCTTCCCACTCCCCAGCATTTTCAAATTCAGGAAAACGAAGACGGGGTTGTGTTTCTCCTTCGCGGGGGAAAAGTTGCTGCATCAGCCCTTTTTTATGGGCCTTGAGACTATCGAGCTTTTGCGCCTCCAGCGTGATCAGGTCGTCGAGGGAGGAAAGGCAGTCGGCGATTTTTTGTTGTTCGAGAATGGATGTTTTACCGCTAGGTATCGGCACTGGTAAGGCAAGTAAATCGTCATCGGTGATACTTAGCGACCCATGAGCACGAGCACCGACCTCTATAAACCTCCGTAACCACTTACCATGCAGATTATCGAGAAATAGATAGTTCATGTATTGTGGAACAGGCGACTCACCTTTAATGTGAAAACATGTGAAAATGCTGTTTGGTACAGCAGCAAGTTCGTCGCCTAAATACAATGCGATAAATCCCTCCGGATACTCTTTGGTTGCACTCTTGTTGTAAGCGAAGTAATTTTTTTTAAGAATTAGATAATTAGAATATGAACTTCCAGCGATTATCCGCCCGAACTTTTCCATCTGGCTAACAAGTCCAACGCCAGAGGTAATGCTCATGGGGATACAGGAAGCATCTTTGACCTTTTCAGCGCTAATTTTTGCGACAATACCAAGCTGTTTTTCTTCCCACTCTCCCGCTGCCCGAAACTCTGGAAACCGCAACCTGGGCAAGAATTCACTGTGTTTTGTTCCGCTCATCCGTTGTGTTTTCCCTGTTCTTCCTGCCGTAGCGGGTGATCCACACTTAATCCATCGATCTGCAAAAGTTTTGTTTCCAGACGCGTGGTAGCCGCGTTCTTGGACTGTTTATTGTTCATAAGCCTCCAGCCCCGAAATCTCCCGTCCCTGAGCCTGTTTATGCAGCAAGGGAATCAAATCCTGCATGAGGGCAGATTCTTTCTGCGTGCGGGCTTTCCAACCCAACTGCAGCGGCGCCAGTAATTCACTGAGCTGTTCCCCATCAAAAATCATCCGGCTCAGGGTCTGCGCCATGAAGTCCTGAAGGGCTTGGACATCCAGTCCATGCGCCTGGGCAATTTCTTGTACGCGCTGCTGTTGCTTCTGCTTCTTGAAGTGTTCAAAACCTTCCCTGATAGCCGATTCATCCAATCCCTTACCCGCTTTCAGGGTATCAATGTAGGCGGTGATCTCTTCCCGATCATCCAGGAACTGGGCATCAGATTGAATCAATCCCACCAGTGCTTCCCGATTCATGGTTTGTTTGCCCGGTGTGGGGTTCGTGTAACGACTGATCAGGGTCATGATGTAGTCGTAATCAATTACGGCCGAGGCAAAAAGGACAAACTCAAAATCCAGTTGCTCGACTTCCGGACTGGTCTGCTCGCGGTTTTGTGCTCTTTGCTCGCGTAATCGCTGTGCCGTATCCAGATACACCCCCCGAAACCCCTGCAAGGTTTCTGGCGGAACCATCTGTTCAATGCATTCCCGTTCTTCGGGCGTTAAATCCGTGTATTGATCCAATTGGGTTTTGCAACGCTGTACTTCTTTGAAGCACTGTATGAACTGACAGCGCGCTGCATCGCCCTGCAACTGCGGTACGGCTTCAGGGGCAGCGGGTAATCCCTGTGACTGCAGAAAGGTCTCTAATTGCCCCAGAGCACCTTGCAGACGGTCGATGACTACCGGGGCTTTATCCACCAACCAGATTTTCTTGGCCTGTTCCCCGGATTGTCCGGAGAACAGGCTGATGGCGGTGTCTACGGCTGATTGTTGCTGGCGAAAGTCGAGAATGTTCCCATAGGGCTTGGTGTCATTGAGCACCCGATTAGTGCGGGAGAACGCCTGAATCAGTCCGTGGTACTTGAGATTCTTGTCCACATAGAGGGTATTGAGATAGGCAGAATCAAAACCGGTGAGGAGCATATCCACCACAATGGTGATATCGATTTTCTGGGTATGGGGCAGATCGGTATGGGGATACTGCTGATCCTTGATGCGCTTTTGGACATCCTGATAGTAGAGATCGAATTCCCCGATACGGTGGCTCGTACCATAGCGGTGATTGTACATGGCCATAATGGCCTGTAAGGCGGCTTTCTTGCGATCCGGATCCTGGGCATTGTCGGCTTTCTCCTGGGGCAGGTCTTCCTGGATTTGCAGGACATCCTGATTCCCTTCCGGTGGTGGCGAGAAAACACAGGCAATGTTCAGCGGTTGATAGTCGGGGTTTTCGGCCTGTTTCTCGGCCTGCATGGTCTCGAACAGGGTGTGGTATTCAATGGCATCGACAATGGATGCGGTGGCCAGCAGAGCATTGAACTTGCGTCCAGCGGTAGCAGCATCATGCTTGGAGAGAATCGCTTCGACGATGGCGCGTTTGGCCAGGGCTTCACCCGGTTTCGGTGCCTGTTTCCCTTCGGGCTTGTAGTAGTCGATATGAAAGCGCAGGACATTGAGGTCATCAATGGCGTGGGTGATGGTGTAGGCATGAAGCTGCTGCTGGAAGATGTCGGCGGTGGTGCGATAGGAAGCGTGTTCTCCCTCGATCTGCTGGTAATTGGCGTTCTGCTCAAAGATCGGGGTGCCCGTAAAACCAAAAAGCTGGGCATTCGGGAAGAATGACTTGATGGCCTGATGGTTCTCGCCAAACTGGGAGCGGTGACATTCATCGAAAATGAAGACCATGCGCTTATGCCGTAAGGGTTCCAGTTTGTCCTTGTAGTGGTAGCGATGATTCCCATCCAAGGCCAAACCGAGTTTCTGGATGGTGGTCACAATGACCTTATCGGCATAGTCGTCAGAAAGCAGACGGCTCACCAAGGTACCGGTGTGGGTGTTGGCTTCTACACAGTTTTCCTGAAAGCGGTTGAATTCATCGCGGGTCTGGCGGTCGAGGTCTTTACGGTCCACCACAAACAGGCATTTGTCGATATCGGGGTTGTCTTTGAGGAGGGTCGAGGCTTTGAACGAGGTCAGAGTTTTGCCACTGCCGGTGGTGTGCCAGATATAGCCATTACCGCGATGCTGGTGAATACAGTCCACGATCGCCTTAACCGCGTAGATTTGATACGGCCGCATCATCAGCAGTTTTTGTTCGCTCGCGACCAGTACCATGTAGCGGCTGATCATCTCTCCCAGGGTGCATTTCGCCAGAAAGGCGTCGGCAAAATCATCCAGATGGGTGATCTTGCTGTTGTCTTCCCGTGCGAACTGGTAGAGGGGTAAAAAGCGTTCCTCGGCATTGAAGGCAAAATGTCGGCTGTTGTTATTGGCGAAGTACCAGGTATCACTGCGGTTACTGACGATGAACAGTTGTAGAAAACAGAGCAGGGTCTTGGCATAGCCGTTACCGGGATCATGCTTATATTCGACGATTTGCTGAATAGCGCGACGGGGGCTGATCTGCAGGGTTTTGAGCTCGATCTGGACGACGGGTACGCCATTGATGAGTAGCATCACGTCATAGCGATGATGGCTGTAATCGGTGTTGATGCGCAGCTGATGAATCACTTCAAAGGTGTTTTTGCACCAGTCCTTGATGTTGACCAGGGTATAGTGCAGCGCCGTACCGTCATCGCGCTCGAAATGGTTGCGTTCCCGCAGAATGCGAGACGCCGCATACACATCGGGGGTCACAATCGTCTCCAGCAATCGGGCAAATTCGCTATCGCTCAGGGAAACGTGATTCAGGGCTTCGAAATGATGCCGGAAGTTGGCTTCCAGTGCGGCCCGATCATGAATATCCGGGCGATAGCTGTACTTCAAATCGCCCAGTTTCTGGATGAGGGCTTCTTCGATTTCTTGTTCGGTCATGTTGCGGGATGCGGCTTCCTGTAAACACTCCCGTGCATGGTGCGAGCTTCAGGGGCTTTCGTCAATTTTTGTAGGGATGTAGAAACCAGAAATGGTTCAGAAGGAGGGTTTGTGCCGGGAGGGACCATCCTCATCGAAGGTGCCGCCGTTACCCGAAGCCATGGCCCAGATTAAAGCGGCAATCCAGCCTAATACCGTCCAGCCCAGAAAGAGGTCCAGGAGCGTGATGGCAGTGAGGTATGGACTGCCTATGGTCCAGGCCATAAAGATTGGAAGCGCATAGATCAGTGCCGCGATGACAAAGGCCGTTATCAGCAAAAACAGAAAACCCGCGCGACTATCCATCATCCAGTGCATCATGAGCGGCATCCTTTTTTCTATGGGCAGGCCAACACAATCAAGTCTGCGAAAGCAGCAGAAGTCTTTCCTTACTGATGATCTTACAAATCTGGGACGTGGGCGTAAATAAGCTTTTACTGTTATCCCGATTCATGCACATGACCGGATGGGTTTTTACCCACAGATCTGGAAAAGCCTCATCGGGTTGTGACAGGATGCATTTTTTGCATTGAGGTTGGGATACATGCTGCGGACCTTCTTCACCAGCGACAGTCATTTCGGGCATGCCAACATCATTCTTTATTGCCAGCGGCCTTTTGCAGATGCTGATGAGATGGACAGTGCATTAATCCGTATCTGGAACAGCGTGGTGGACCCTCGGGATACCGTCTATCACCTGGGCGATTTTTCCATGCTCAAGCCAGACCAAATCGCGCTGCTTCTGAACAAGCTGAATGGCACCAAACACCTGATTCGCGGAAACCACGATCCTGTCCATTCCAATCAGATCAAGGGGTGGTCCAGCGTACAGGAAATGACCAAGATTCATGTAGAGGAAAAGAGCGTTTTTCTGTGCCATTACCCGATGCGGGAATGGCCGGGCATGTGGAATGGCACGATTCATTTATACGGTCATGTGCATGGCAACTTCCAACCGCAACCGGGTTCTATGGAAGTCAGTGCGGATGTTTGGGGTGGCAGGCCCGTGCAACTTGCCGATATTTGCGATGCGCTGGGACCCTTTGATCCGGAAGTCGCCAAGAGGCATCGTGCAGATGTTTTGCGATTGCGGAAATGGGACTGAATTTTTGATGTGAGGTGTCACGCTCATTCCGGTTATACCGCTTACCATAAATAAATATATTAATAGATAGATACGGGTGCACCGAATAGGTGCTGGTCGGAAGAGCCAGCTACACCGAATTGGTACACCCTAACTTTTGAAAGGCAGCGGGCGTGAGACCGTCCTTGGCATGTTCCGGGCAGGCCACATACCAGTAACCGTCACGGACCAATAAGGTGCCCGGCAAACCGCAGTGCTCACAGATCCGGCGGGAGCGATTCTCATATTCCTCGACGATCTGAAACAGGGTATGTTTCTGCCGGTCCGGCAGCACGCCGTCATAGCCATAATAATAACGCATTGTCCCGAATTTCTGTTTGACTTCATGGACGTGAATACGGATGCCATGCTCCTGAGCGTAGGTTTCCAGCGTCTGTGACAAGGTACAAAGCAATGGATACCAGCCGTCTTCGCACCAGAAATGATTTTCCCGGTAGTGGCTGTACAGTACGGGATAATCCCGCCGCAGGGCCTGTTCCAAGGCGATATCCATATGCTTTCTCCCCCTTATTTCTTTAGAGCACGGGCACATTGCCCAGCGTTACGCGCTCCATCCCGGTGGCCGTAGTCATCCAGCCCTGCTGTTCCTGATGGCAAAACAGGGTCAAACCCTGATTGCGATATTTTTCGGGCTGGTCCAGATGGGCGGCCCCCGTATCCAGAAACACATGTCCGGCGACTTGCAATAAACGGCCTTCCCGGGGTGGCGTGATGGTATGACCCACATAAGTCCGGGATAACGCGTTCGGAACGATGGGGATTTCATGGGACAGGGCATAACGCAAACTCCGTCCCCACAATAAATGATCTTCCTAAGTCCCCGTTGCGTCATAACCGATGACCGGATGCGCCTCCTGCCAACGGGGATGGGTGTCTGCTGCGAGATCGGTATCATTCCAGCACACGGCCATCATATTCTCCCGTTCTGCAGCCAGATCGGCGTGCAGCACCTGAAAACGCCCTGCCGGTGTCCTATTCTCTGCGTCAACGATGCGGACCAATGGCACCTGTGCAAGGGCTGATCGCCACTGTTCAAGGCGTTCTTCCTCACTGCGATACAGACGCAGCCAATCCCATCCGCCGTTTTGGTTGAAAAGATCGGCGTAGGCTGCCGTCCGTTGGGATTCAGCCCGCTCCATCTCCCGCAAACAGCTCAGATTCAAGGTCGCCAACAGCATGGCGTCGTGATTGCCCAGCACCGGATAAAACCAGGGGGCATCCAACAGATCCAGTGCTGCGGCACTGTTTGGACCCCGATCCACCAGATCGCCCACGCTGAACAGGCGATCCGTATCGACATCAAAGCGCACCTGATCCATGAGCCGATAGAGAACATCGGGATGAC
>NZ_JACKYY010000021.1:0-44612 GCF_015100075.1 Acidithiobacillus sp. HP-11 | reverse complement strand
AACGATCACTCATTATATCACGGAAGGCGGTTCTATTCATCGTTATCTGGCTGATTCACAATAAATAAAACAAGAAAAATAGGGTAACAAAATAGCGCCAAAATAAGTATAATTCATAGATAAATAATAATATTTAATGACCGACATTTTTGTTAACCATGCCGATTTTCCTCGCGGAAAAACGGTGAAACTTTAGTTTCAAAATATCTCAACAATGTTTCAGGAAGAATTGAGGTTGATTTCAAGAAGTCAGGAGAAATGCTTGTTTCCGGCATAATCCAGTTAATTATTTTTATTTTTATGATTCTTATTCCTTATCTATTTATTACACTTTTAAAATACATACCAGACACTACAACTTATTTTTTAGTAGCCAAAACGATTCTCATTGTTTTGTTTTTTTCTGTCTTTACATTTGGCATGATTGGCGTTTTAAATTTTATCTTTAACCCTGAAGTTATTGTTAATGTAGTTATTGGTGGTGCTATTATGGCCCTCATAAAGCTGTTAAATAAGTCAAGCAGTGTCATAGGCGTTGTTGGGGTTTTATTATTAATATTATCAGCATACATGCAGACAAAATAAAGGTTTTCTGAACAGCCCTGTTCTGGACACTTCCTAGGCCGTTTCTGGCCTCGATAGTGTGCTTAAAGCGGTTCAACTTTCAGCGTCCGAAAAACTTCTCACAACCGGCCGTTTTTGAGAGCCTGAACCGCCCCGGATTTTGAGGAGGCTCCTTTTTCCAAGAGAATGGAGCCATGATGAACAAAGCAAAAACACCCAAATATTCCCCTGAAGTTCGCGAACGCGCGGTGCGCATGGTGCAGGAACACCGCGGCGAGTATTCTTCGCCCTGGGCGGCGGTGGAGTCTATTGCTCCTAAGATCGGCTGTTCGCCCCATACCTTGCATGAATGGGTTAAACGGCATGAAGTCGATACCGGATTGCGCGACGGCGTCACCAGCGAAGAGTGTGAACGTATCAAGGCGCTGGAGCGTGAGGTCAAGGAATTGCGCCGTGCCAACGAAATCCTGAAGCTGGCAAGTGCGTTTTTTGCCCAGGCGGAGCTCGACCGCCGTCTGAAGTCATGAACACCTTCGTCGATACGCATCGTGATGCTTTCGGGGTCGAGCCTATCTGCCGTGTCTTGCAGATCGCCCCGTCAGGCTACCGGCTTCATGCCGCACGCCAGCGCAATCCCGCGCTGCGTTGTGCGCGTGCGCAACGCGACGATGTATTGATACCCAAGATCGAACGCGTCTGGCAGGCCAATCTTCAGGTCTACGGCGCGGACAAGGTCTGGCGGCAGATGCAGCGCGAAGGCACCGAGGTCGCGCGCTGCACCGTCGAGCGCCTGATGAACCGCCTAGGATTGCGCGGCGCGGTGCGGGGTAAAAGCGTGCGCACGACGGTACCCGACTCCAAACAACCGTGCCCGCTGGATCGGGTGAACCGCCAGTTCAAGGAGGATCGGCCGAACCAGCTCTGGGTCTCGGATTTCACCTATGTTTCGACCTGGCAGGGCTGGCTGTATGTGGCCTTCGTGATCGACGTGTTCGCCCGGCGCATCGTTGGCTGGCGAGTGAGTCGAAGCATGACGACGGACTTCGTGCTGGACGCACTGGAGCAGGCGCTCTACGCCCGTCAGCCCGAATGCGATGGCAGCCTCGTGCATCACTCAGACCGGGGCTCGCAGTACGTCAGCATCCGCTACAGCGAGCGTCTCGCCGAAGCGGGTGTTGAACCCTCCGTGGGCAGCAAGGGCGACAGCTATGACAACGCCCTGGCCGAGACGATCAATGGGCTGTACAAGGCGGAACTGATTCACAGGCGCGGCCCGTGGAGGACACGGGAAGCGGTGGAACTGGCGACCCTCGAATGGGTGGCGTGGTTCAACCATGTCAGGCTGCTCGAACCCATCGGCTATATCCCTCCGGCAGAAGCTGAGGCAAACTACTATCGGCAACTCGCCGAACAGACCGAATTAACGGCCTGCACTTAAACCAAATGGCCTCCACGAAACCCGGGGCGGTTCAGTTCAAGCCGGGCCAGATCCTCGCCGGCTTCGCTTCGGCGGCGCAAGACGAACGAAACCGTCGCCGTCTCGGCTTCAGTGAGGCGGGACAGCAGAGCGCCATCGAGTTGCACATCCAAATCGGTGATGTGACAACGTTGGCCGGCATTTACGGCATCGATATGCCATTGCTTGGTTTTTAGGAATGCGGGAACCGATACAATACTGAGGTCGAGTTCTCTCTCGTCCTCAACAGAATCATTGTTAATGCTTAGCTCCCTGAGCATCGGGACAGCATTTTGAAAATCGGCAAGATTCAGCTTCGCACCCAATGCGACCGCTATGGTCAGATGCGGTTTCTTGGACTCTGATTCATCAAGCGGTTCAGTATCATTCATTTCCCTGTCCCTAGCAGAACCAGCATTCGGCCATTTTTAAATATCCGCCATGGCTCATTCTGGAAAAATGCTGATACCCAATGGGTCTGGCGTCGAAAAGACGCATAGCGGCGTCTGTCAAGGTAGTTGTCGGTGCGCCGGGAGACCGGCAAGGAGTAAGTGGTGCAAGTCCACTGCGATGAAGGTATAGCGAACCACATCGGCCCCGAGCCGTGCGCTGGCGCCCGCGAGGACGTCGGCGAAGCGTCGGTAGGGGAGCGCATAGGCCAGCCATTGAGCCTCGAAAATATCTTTCCTCTGGGTGCTGACGCTGTCGACAAGGCGGAAAGCAACACGTTCGGGCGCGCGATCGCGAGCGCCCGAACGACCCGGCGTGGTCGAAGACACTGGCATGTGCGTACGCTCTTTGCACGGGAACCGGGAGATCTCGGGTTTGACCAGCTGCTGTACGGGCTGGCCCGCATTGGGAAGGCGAGGAGCCGAAGCCAATGATGAACGGACCCGAGAAGTCAGACTCGGTCGTAGTAGCTGTGAAACCTGCGAACAAGGCCGGGCAACCGGCGGCGGAGTGGGCGGAGCCAAGGACCGGGACCAAGGGGAACACGGAACAACCGCACACGCGACGGACTCAGAGCCGAGATAGCGTGTCACAGGGGCTGGACCGTGTACGGAACGCTGCCAGGCAGCGGAAGAAGGAGAAGTTCACCACGCTGCTGCACCACGTCAGTGTTGACCTGCTGAGGGAATCGTTCCTGGCGCTTAAGCGCCGTGCCGCCCCCGGGGTCGATGGTGTGACATGGGAGGACTACGAGGTGGGTCTGGAGGGCAACCTCTTCGACCTGCACGCACGGGTTCATAGCGGCGGATATCGGGCGCTGCCCGTCAGGCGACGGTTCATACCCAAGCCTGGCACTGACAAGCAGCGGCCGCTGGGTATCGCCGCGCTGGAAGACAAGATCGTCCAGCGCGCGCTCGTCGCGGTGCTCAACGCCATCTACGAGGAAGACTTCCTCGGGTTCTCGTATGGGTTCCGGCCCGGACGGAACCAGCACGATGCGCTTGATGCACTGTCGGTGGCGATCAGTGACACCCCGGTGAACTGGATTCTCGACGCGGATATTCGGAGCTTCTTCGATTCGGTCAGCCAGGAACGGCTGCTCCGTTTCCTCGGCCACCGGATCGGCGACGAGCGCGTCGTCCGCCTTGTGCGCAAGTGGCTCAAGGCGGGCGCCCTGGACAACGGGGAATGGAGCGTCAGTGCCGAGGGGACGCCTCAGGGTGCGGTGATCTCACCGCTGCTTGCCAACGTCTACCTGCACTACGTCTTCGACCTCTGGGCCAAGCAATGGCGAGGGCGCGAGGCCGGCGGCAACGTGATAGTCGTGCGATATGCCGATGACATCGTTGTTGGCTTCGAGCACGAAGCCGATGCGAGGCGTTTCTGGGACGCGATGCGGACGCGGTTCGAGCAATTTGGACTCGAACTGCACGGGGAGAAAACGCGCTTGCTGGAGTTCGGCCGCCATGCGGCCGGACGTAGACAGCGGTGTGGATTGGGCAAGCCGGAGACCTTCACGTTCCTGGGCTTCATATTCATCTGCGGCAGGTCACGACGGGGAGCGTTCCTGCTCCATCGCAAGACCAGAGTCGATCGGATGAGGGCAAGGCTACAGGAGATAAAGAGGACTCTGCGCAAGCGCATGCATGCCACGATCCCTCAACAGGGAAAGTGGCTGAAGTCGGTGGTCACGGGCTACGCCGTGTATCACGCTGTGCCCACGAACATCCGGGCGCTCAGGCGGTTCCGATATCATGTCATGCGTCTCTGGCTCCGGACGCTTCGGCGCCGCAGTCAAAAGGACAAAATGACGTGGGCACGCCTGAGCGAGATCGCCGGTGACTGGCTGCCGACACCCCGTATCCTTCATCCGTGGCCGAGCGAGCGATTTGCCGTCAAACACCCGAGGTAGGAGCCCAGTGCGTTAGTTGCGCACGCTGGGATCTGTGCGGGGGGCGTCCGGTAACGGGCGTCCCTACCGCGATCGTCTCCCATTTTTTAAGCGGCCTTTTTATCCTGTCGCTGCGGGTTCAGATCTACCGCCCCGACGGGTGTCCAATTGCGTGTGCCGCCTGACCAGCGCGCAGGATTTCTCGCCTTGGCCGCCTCATAGAGGGCATGACGTTTCGCCAGCAGCGCGTGATCTTCGCCCCGGTGACGCTGTGCCGGGGTAACGAAGCGAATGCGGCTGTGACGATGCTCATGGTTGTACCAGGCGATGAAGTCACGTACCCAGCGTCGCGCTGCATCCAGGCTTTCAAAGCCGTTTTCTGGCCATTGCGGACAGTATTTCAGCGTCCGGAATAGCGACTCCGAATATGGATTGTCGTTGCTGACCCTGGGCCGGCCTCGGGATGGGGTGATCCCCAGATCATAGAGCTTGGCCAGCAGGGTGGAGGATTTCATCGGGGCGCCATTGTCGGAGTGCAGGACCAAGGGTTGCCGCCAGCATTGCTCCGCCGTAAACCCTCTCTGGATGAGTGCAGCGGCATGGTCGCCGCTCTCCTCCATATGAACCTCCCAGGCCACCGCCTTGCGGCTGTAGAGGTCCTCAACGAGGTAGAGATAGTAGTACTGCCCACGCACCGGCGACGGCAAATACGTGATATCCCACGACCAGATGGTGTTGGCTGTGGTGGCCGTATGGGTGGTGGGTAGTTTCACTTTACGGGGCGGGTGCGCACGACCACGCTGTGCTCCCATGCCTTCGGCCTTGAGGATCCGGTAGAAAGTGGACTCCGATGCCAGATAGACCCCCTCATCCACCAGCCGTGGCACAATCTGGGTCGGTGGCAGGTGTGCGGTATCCGGACGATGGCAGGCGTCCAACACCGCCCGCACCTCGGCTTCACTCAGCTTGTTGCTGGGTGCCGGTCGTTCGACCGTTGTGCGGGCATCTGTCTTTATCACTCCCGACTCCTCTGTCCATCGCTGGACGGTGCGTAATGATAAGCCTGCTTCTGCGCAGGCCCGCGACCGGCGGGCACCACCGTCAGCAGCTTCCTGTATCCATGCGACCAATTGTTGCCGCTCCGGGACCGGGGTTAATCTTCCCCGGCGTCGTCCCCCCAGAGGGCGTTCAATTTTTTTCGCAAGATCAACAGCGCAGCCGCCTCAGCTAACGCCTTGTCTTTACGGCGCAGTTCCCGCTCCAGCTCACGAATCCGTTTCTGGTCCGCGCGGGCTTGCGCACCCGCTGTCTGTTTCTGTTGGGTGGCGGTCTGCTGTCCAACGATACATGCCTGTTTCCACGCTTTTACCTGGTCTGGATACAGCCCTTTCTCCCGGCAATATTCGCTCAACTCCACCTCTGACAGCAGGGCCGTTTCCACCACCGCTGCCAGTTTGGACTCGGCAGACCAGCCCTCTGTGGTCTTCTTGGTCACTGCACTCATCGCCCCACTCGCCATCGCCTGCTTACGCCAATGGTACAGCGTAACATCAGAAATCCCTTCCTGTTTGGCCAGTTCCGCCACGGACAAACTGGTGGGCGGCAACATCTTCTGCAATACAGCGGCCTTACGTTCTGCTGAGTAATGTTTCATCTCGATAATCCACTTTCCGCCCCCACCCTACGCCTGACTCCATTTCAGAGAGGCGACAACTACCCTGACACCGGGGGCATAGAGTCACACCTACATTCCGGGTCAATGGCAGGAAGTCGATCTGTTGCCAGCCGCAAAAGCTACACGGAACAAGTGACCGTGTTTTCCGAACATTTCTACCTTGCGGTTGACGGCTTTCGGAGGTACACCAGTCGGCCAGTGTCGCCTTTTTCTGGTCCCATGAAGGACTGCATGTGGACGGCAGCAGACTGAAAGCTGTCGTTCAGCAGCGGAAAGCAAATGCCCAAAGCAGCCGTTCACGGTGGGCACCGTCAGCGCCCGGAGTTCGGCCATTGCTGCCATTTGATCTAGGAAGATCGAATGGTCAGCATTGCGCAGAATGCCGACGATGGCTCAGACTTCGCCGTTTGAGAAGCGAGTGCTGCAGCGTGAAACAGTTCAACTGGGGTGCAAAGGAGGAATAGTTAGTCTCCTGGACAGGACCCAGATCCACACGCCATGTCACCACACCTCGATGCGTTTGCGAACCTCATCGGACGGCAAGCGAGCGCGAGGGTGAGATGCGATTTTTGTAAGCCCGTCGATGAGATATTCCCGTTCGAACTTTCCGGACTCATACATTTGGTCCAATATCCAAAACAGCCCATACACAGCACCAAGCCGGACCTTAGCCTCCTTGCGCATCAGGCCATCGCCCGTCACAAGTACGTGATCCGGCCTAGTAGCGCAACTTAGCGCAAAGCAATCGGGCAATGAAAGACCTGGCTGTGCGGTGCTAACTTCCTGTGCTACGACCACCTCTTTCGCCGTCAGAGTAACTATTCCAAGTCCTAAAGATCGAAGGTACGGGCCGATATCGTTCTTGAGTTCTCGATCATATAGAAGATCCGGGACAATAAATGAAAGTCCAACAGAGAAGATCCCCTCCAGCAATCCGCCTCGTTCGAGATCAATGAGAACTGATGTGTCGGAAACCAGGACTATCATCACGCGTCAGGCGATTTGCGCCATTAACTTCTTGTCAAATTCACGTACGCTAACGCGAAGCAGTTGCGCTGCCTTTGGCTCGGATATCGCTCCCTCGGAAACTGCGCGCAAACACAGTCTCTCCATTCGTTTTGGCACCTCAGGTTCAAACCGAAATGGCTCGTTGGATTGTGGGCCATTCCATCCCATCCCTTTGATTTGAGCCCATAGGCGTGAATATGCCGCTTTGGAAATAACACCCACTTGGCTACAACGAACCACCAGGGATGCGACGCTAACCATGAAGATCTTCTTCAACTCAGCCAGTTCCCCTAACGAGATCAACGTTCTTTGGCCGCCGAGAAGACGGATAATCATTTCCCTTGCCATTAGAAATGCCCCTGCGAACCTGTCCGCAGCCTTTTCGAGTAACTCTTCACTCAGATTGTCTGACTTCAATACCAGATGCGCCAATTCATGGGCCAGCGTAAATCGCTGTCGCTCGCCGTTGTGCTTCTGATTGACGACTATGACGGGCAATTCGGGAAGGTTTGGCCTTTGGATCATGGCCTTGGAACCAGATACGCCCTCAGGAAGATCCAATGCAATGACCTTTACACCTTTCTCCTCGAGCAGTTCTGCCATGAGTGGGATGGGATCAATTCCCAGTTTCCACAATTGTCGTAGGGCGTCGGCAGCCCCTTCGGCGTCATCGACCACACTAATAATAAAGTCCGAGTGCTCTGGAACAATCCAAGGTTGCTCGGATCCCGGTAGAAGCTCCTCTAGTTCGAGATAGCGTTCGATTTGATCAAGAACGGCCGCTTCTACTGCTCGCTCCTCTTTGCTACTGGCATGAGGCGACTTCCGAAAGTCGATTCCAGAAAGCTCAACCTCCCGTTGGCTTAACAAATATTCCGGCGAAACGTTGAGTGCTTCGGCCAAGGCTAATAGGACGGAAGAGGTCGGCATCATTTCGTTGCGCTCGTACTTTCCGATTGCCTGAGCAGATACTTGTCTCTGAATGCGCGCCTCTAGGTCGCGCAGAGACAGGCCGAGCGCTTCGCGCGCTCGCTTGAGTCTGTTTCCGATCATATGCGGCCTCCTTGGTTGGTTTACAATTTGACATTCGAAATTGTAGTTTGTAAACTTTTAACCGTCAATGAAACGAAGCCCTTGAATGGAAGAAAGGAGACGCGAATGACTAGCCAGAAATGAAACAGGGGGTCAAACCTATGAAGGCCGACCCTCTGAGTGGACTCGCAAAGATCGCTCGTCCGGTGTGAGAACCTACAGTATCTATGCGGCTCCCATAGGCGTCAACCCTTCATAGCTAGACCCTTTTCGATGATGTGGCTTTTGCCACATCTAAGACCCTACTATTGCAAGGAGTAATGCCATGCCTAATCAGGTGAGTATCAATCACACGGACAGCAGCAAGCCGTCCAACGTGCCGGTAGTCGCATCGGAGCCGGGCTCCGCTAATGAATCCGTCAAGGACGATCATCCCGATAAGTGGAAATTGAAAGTCCAAGGGGTGATGGTGGAGTTCGAGCACCCCGTAGTCTCGGCTAGGGCCGCCCTAGTGGCAGCAGGCTTTGATCCGACGAAGTCCTGGCACATCTTCTTGATCGTTCAGGGCAAGGAAAAGGAGGAGCTTTCGCCTGACAGCGAAGTCAACCTCCGTACACCTGGTCTCGAAAAGATCAGACTGATGCAGCGCAACGTCGACAATGGAGATGCGCAGTGCCCAGCGCCGAGACGCGTCTTTACGCTACTCAGTTTAGACAGCGACTATCTTGATCGCTTAGGCCTGCGGTGGGAAACGATTAAAGTTGAAAAGAGACGTTGGCTGCTGATTCATGACCATCCGATCATGGCCGGGTATGTCCCCGACAAGATCACCTTGGCACTCGACATCCCCGCTGACTATCCGGCGTCGCAAATCGATATGTTCTACTGCCATCCATGGGTGGCGCGAGCGGATGGAGGTACCATTCCGAATATCCAAGTGCGAGCAACGATCGAGAACCTCGAGTATCAGGGCTGGTCTCGACATCGGAATTCCAGTAACCCTTGGGATCCGCACTCGGACAGCGTACGTACACACCTCGTGCTAGTTGAAAGCTGTTTGGCTAGGGAGTTGGGTCAATGATTCCCAAGGCTACTGTGACGCTTACGGCGGCCGCACATACCTTTCTGCGCGACCACCTATTCCCAGGCGATGGCAAGGAAGCGGCCGCGATCCTTATTTGCTCTCGTACACCAGGGCCGCGCCTCCGCCTGCTAGTGCGCGACGTTCTGCTTGTTCCCCATGACGAATGTAGCCGACGAACCGAGCATGGTTTGACATGGCCCGGCCAATGTATTGAAGCCGCCATTGATGCAGCAGAGTCAGAAGGACTGGCCCTGATTCTGGTTCATTCCCATCCCAGTGGCTATCCGGAGTTCTCGACGACTGACGACGATAGCGACCAAGTCATTATGCCTTGCATATTCGAAGCACTCGGCGATATGCATGGGTCGGCGGTGATGTTGCCGGATGGTTCGATGATTGCCCGCGTCTACCACCGATCAGGTGGCGTGTACCCAGTTGATCTTGTGTCGATGGCCGACGGTGACTTGCATTATTGGTGGCGAGACAAACCGGACCGCATGCTTCGCCCGATGGCCTTTACATCGGACATGACCGCCGAACTATCTAGACTTACCGCATGCGTTATCGGAGTTTCCGGGACCGGCTCCATTATGGCCGAGCAAGCATGCAGACTAGGCTTTGGTCGAGTCTTAGGGATTGATCACGATCATGTCGAGCACAAGAACCTAAACAGAATCTTGAACACAAATTTGGCCGATGCTAAAGACAAACGCGCCAAAGTTCATGCGTTTAGTGACCGTGCCAACGGATACAGGCAGTCAGACTATTTCACCCCGATTGAGGCAAACCTATTTTCCCGAAAAGCCGTTCTTGCCGCTGCTCAAGCCGATGTGATCTATTGCTGTGTCGATACCCATAAGGGGCGAATGCTTGCTGATCGACTGGCAACTTCGTTTCTATTGCCGTTATTCGACGTGGGCGTCGCCATACCGACTCGTCAGAATGGCACCGAGTTAGCAATCGCAGAAGTCACCGCTCGGATCGACTATGTTCGTCCGGGCGGAAGCTCTCTAGCGGATCGAGGTGTGTACACACCTGCGACTCTTCAGGCGGAGGACCTTGCGGAATCCGATCCTGATACACACGCAGCCCAAGTCGGAGCAGGGTACATCGAAAGGCTTCCCGAGCAAGCACCGTCTGTGATCACGCTAAACATGCATGCATCGAGCACCTGCATGATGGAGTTCATTGCTCGCGCCTATCCTTTCCGTCATGAAAAGAACTCCAATTATGCAAGGACGCGATTCATGCTCGCCGAAGGACTCGAGGAATATGAGCCCGAAGCAAGCTTTCAGTACAAGGAGTCTCCGTTACTCGCTCGCGGCGACATGGAGCCATTGCTGGGGTTGCCTTCACTCGGCCCAGAGGAAATATGATGAATCTAGGAAGACTTTGGCAGCTAGCTAAAGAGTGGCTTTTTCCACGCCGCAAGTTGCAGCGCATTGAGGGTGATGTTCTGCCGTCCCGCCTACCCTGGAGAAACTTATTCCTCCTAACGGAAGACGGCGAAGACTGGTGTGTTGCCTTTCGGTGTCCATGTGGATGTGGCCAACGTATCGAGTTACCACTCATCGAGGAGGCCGTGCCCAGATGGAGTCTGAAGTTGGACAAGCAAGGCTGCCCATCTCTGCATCCTTCCGTTTGGTTGAGGGAGGGTTGCCGTTCTCACTTCTTTCTTCGAGACGGCAAGATCATATGGGTGTGAATCGCCTAAGCCTAGATACCCTTGGGATGAATGACTGCAACACAACTGCTCGGGCAAGGAGAACATATGCGTGAAGTATTCGAAGAATTCTTGCTGGTCCTGCAGTTTTCATGGAGAACGCAGCTTTGGATTTACCTCGGAATAATTTTCTTTCTGGGGGTTCTGCTCGGCGGCGAATATTTCTCCAATAACTTTGTACTGCATGGATTTCTGGCACCAATGTCGGATGTCATTCGGGAGAAGATTCTATATCGATATGACAACGCTGCTTGGGTGCTTCTTGGAAGCAGTTGGCTCACGGCCATCAAACAGTTCCGCAAGGACCGAAAGCGAATTCTAGGAATGTAAGCCGCTGCTTTGAGATACACGAGAAACAGTCTAGTTGGCCGTCAACTCTAGGCGCCAGCACTCATTGGCCAGACAGGAATACGACCGCTCGATTTTAATTTCCTCTGACAGGCTGGTGTCAGTAGCTTTGCTGACGAATCAGGTCAACAAGCCCACCGGCAGCTCGCGGTGCCATAACCAAGCGTCCGCTTTTTGGTGTATATTAGATTTTTCAAAGTTAGACGGGAATGTCCGGTTACGCTGCATACCCGTCCTTCAAATTGCGGAAGTAACGCCATCCATTGGTTCTGCCCCAGCCTTTAGCATCTTTATATGCCAATCTTGGGAAGATGCGCTCAATGTACTATGGTCGGTGCCCCATCAGCAGGCCCGCTCCAAGCTACCGGAAAACCAAAATCCTCCAGCACCTGTTTAAGTTTATCCGCGATTTGTGTTCGCGTCTCGGTGGCTTCCTCGTAGTTCATGCTGCAAAGCAGGTTTTTGAGGTGATGCCTGGGCTGGAGATAGACATGGATCATGCTGGCTGGTCCATACTCCAGGATGACCCGACAGTCCTTTGTGGCAAGGTGCTCATCCTCAATCCGTTTTTTTGCAGTTGCAGCGATCGAGAAGGCCATTTCCAGCAAAGGGTCTTCCATGGATTCGGGTTCCACCTGTTCCAGAAAGAATTGCAGGGGACCACAAGCGTCGAGCGTTTCTACCGGCCAGCCCAGCGCTTCGGATTGGGCCTGGATGAGCAATTCCGGATTGGGCCAGTGGAGCCTGCTTTGCTCAGGAAACTCCAACCGTCCCACCAGCAGGTACATCGTGGGCGTCGTCACATGGCCGTAGTTCCAAGGGTAGGGGGCTGTGGCTGTGGGCGTGTTCAGCGTCCACAGCTGCATTGGGCTGGTATCTCTCAAATGGTAAATCGACTGCGGTTGCTGAACCCAGTGGATTTTGCCACGCGGGGGTATGACACCCTGCTTCTTTAGAACCTGGGATAGCGCCTTGCGGTCAGCCGCTCGGCATTCCCCGGACCAGGGAGCAAGGAAGGGAACGGCAATCAGGAGGCTGCGGAAGCCGTTGTCATAGGATTTCGCGCAAGCCATGTCCGTAGCCCGATCCCAATAGTATTGCCAAAGTTCGGTCAGTCCCTCGGCACGGAGCGTTTCAAGTACCGACTGGAAGGCTTCGTCGTCACGTTCATACAGGATGCTGTAGAGCGATGTCAGCAATCGCGACATCTCCGAACCGTGCTTCAGCGCGTTACCGACCGCGTGTGCGAGCGGCATCATTTCCCCCAGAAGAGCCTCTATTCTGGCGCTACGCTTTCTCATGATGGCACCGAATCCCCGGTTGTACGTTTGCTGCGAGTGCCAGCGGCGGAACCGGAAACATGCTGACTCTCCCCCTTCATCCCAGGGTCAATCCACGGTTCGCGAGTTGGTCTGCCGTCTCGTTTTCCGGATGGCCATTGTGCCCACGTACCCACTCCAGCTTGACCTTGCGGGTGAGGTACTCCTGATGCAGCAGTTTCCAGAGTTCCTGGTTCAGTACCGGCGATCCAGAAGCCGTTTTCCAGCCCTTCCTGATCCAGCCCGGAAGCCATTCACCCAATCCCTTCAGGGTATACTGGCTATCAGAGCAAAGAATCACTTCCGCCCCTTCGGGAATCTTGCGCAAGGACTCAATGGCCGCCGTCAGTTCGGCAATGTTGTTGGTGCCCCGTTTCTGAATAAAGCCGCAATGTTCCATGCGCTCGCCATCCGGCGACTCAATCACCGCTCCCCAGGCACAGGGGCCGGGATTGGTTGGCCCGCAGGACCCATCACACCAAATTTTCCATACACTCACAAAACGATTCCTCTCGCACTGAAAGCTTGCGTCCAGAGTATAACGCAGTCGGTCACGGTGTCCCCAGCAGCGGTAGCCCCAGTTCTTGCAGAAAAGCATTGTGGCGCTGTGTGGCTTCTGCGATCTTGTCCTCCAATGTGGTCAGATCCTTGTGGACCGCCTGCAGGTCGATTCCATCCTCAGCCTGGGCCGTGCTGACATACCGGGAGATGTTGAGGTTGTAGCCATTCTCCTCGATCTCGGCCATCGGCACCCGACGCGCATAACGATCTTCCTCACGTCGAAACTGGTAGGTGTCGATAATCTGGTCGATGTCTTCAGGCCGCAAACGGTTCTGCCGCTTGCCCTTCTCAAAATGCTCGGCGGCGTTGATGAACAGCACGTCATCGGGTTTTTTGCACTTCTTGAGGACGAGGATGCAGACCGGGATGCCTGTGGAGAAAAACAGATTGGCGGGCAGGCCGATCACCGTGTCGATGTTGCCGTCCTTGAGGAGCTTGGTGCGGATGCGTTCTTCGGCACCCCCGCGAAAGAGCACGCCATGGGGCAGGATGATGGCCATGACGCCCTCGGGCTTGAGGTAATGAAAACCGTGCAGGAGAAAGGCAAAGTCCGCAGCAGACTTGGGAGCCAGGCCATAGTTCTTGAAGCGCATATCCTCGCCTAAGGCGCTACTCGGCTCCCAGCGATAACTAAAAGGGGGATTGGCGACTACGGCGTCGAACTTGGGTGCCTTGGCCGGATTCGTTTCGCGCAGGAAGTCCCAATCATTGGTCAGGGTGTCGCCATGGTAAATCTCGAACTCCGAGTCTTTCACCCCATGGAGCAGCATATTCATCCTCGCCAGGTTATAGGTGGTGATATTCTTTTCCTGCCCATAGATCTTGCCGATGCCGTGGGGACCCATGCGGTGCCGGACGTTGAGCAACAGGGAGCCGGAGCCACAGGCGAAGTCCAGGACGCTCTCCAGTTGCTTCTTCTTACCCGTGGCCGGGTCCTGGCTATCGAGGGTGACTATCCCTGAGAGGATGCTGGAGATTTGTTGGGGGGTGTAGAACTCTCCGGCCTTTTTGCCCGAGCCCGCAGCAAACTGACCAATGAGGTACTCGTAAGCATCGCCCAGCACGTCCTGGTTGGTGGAGAACTGAGCCAGACCATCGGCGATGGCCTGGATGATGGTACAGAGCTTGGCATTGCGGGCGCTATAGTCCTTGCCCAGCTTTTCAGAGTTCAGGTTGATCTCGGAAAAAAGGCCATTGAACGTGCTCGCAAAAGATTCGTTTTCAATGTAGTCAAAACCCTTTTGCAGGGTGTGCAGCAATTCCCGGTTCTGGGTACGGGCCAGTTCCGAGATGCTCCCCCAGAGGTATTCGGGGCGAACCACATAGTGGATCTTCCGGCGCATCTGTTTTTCAAATTCCTCGATATCATCGGGATTCTGGGCATACCACAGTGCCAGGGGGGTGCGGCGATCCACAGCCCCCAACTCAGGATAATCAGCACCCAGTTCCTTTTGTGCGGCTTGCGCGTAGTTGTCCGACAGGTAGCGGAGGAACAGGAAGGACAGCATGTAGTCGCGGAAGTCGTCCGCGTTCATGGCTCCGCGCAGTTGATCGGCAATGCCCCACAGCGTGGTACCCAGTTGTTTTTGGTCTATTTCAGTCATGACTTATCCTGCATGCAATATAAATTGATATTTGGTCATCAGCTTGTCAAAAATATCTCTAAAAACACTTTCAACTGAAGGCGGCATAAAATCGCTTTGAAAATAGTAGGTATTTTTATGTGAAAGAGAGTTAATAATATTTATTGTTCCTTCAACATCTTCGACACCTATCTGTTCTAAGGCAAAGCTGATTCTACCGACCCCAAGAAACGACGCGACGCTCTCAAGCACCTGACGCAATAAAACCATATGATGAGCATAAAGTCGATCTCTCACAGCTTCTTCTAATACTTGCAAAAGATGTAAGTGATACAAAAATACATTACCATTTGGATTAGCAAGATACAATTCATTTCCAGAATTTGCGAGGATAAATAGCTTCGTAAGGCGTTTATATCGACTACTTTTTTCACCCCTGGTCAAGCGATCAGCTAGAATAGAAAACAGACCAATATGATGAGTGGTTATTATTATTTTTTTATTTAAATAGTTATTATCAATTTGTTCGTAAATGGTATCTGCTGTGATAAAAATATTGTGCTCATCTAGGCTGGATACTGGGTCATCAATAAAGATGTGTGCATCTTGAACGCCAGACCATTCATCCACTTCCAATAAAGCTAGAAAAAAGCACCAAACGAAAATCCTCTCTTCACCTCGTGAAATTTTAATCGGTATAGTTTCTTCGCCAGACAAAAAGAATGTGACCGATTCGATGCCATGCTCAGGATCATCATGAGCATTTAATCGAAACAAAAACTTCGGGATATATGCAGAAAGTTTCTCTATAATTAAATATATGTTCTCGTATAAGAAACTATGAAAACGGTTAAGACTACTAGGAATAATTTTAAGTTTAATGTTGACTCCACCATCGTCTTCGTCGTTATCCCAGACAAAAAGATCTTCACTGAATGCGTTGTAATAGACACCAGTATGCTGCCCGCTAGCTGGATCTTTGGTTGTTTCTTTGTAAGCTACAGATAACCTTGTTTTACCCGTGGCATTAAATGCGTAAATAAGGATGATATTTTCATTTAACTCTTTAATCTGATTAGCAATATCGGAAAAATTCATGCATCCACCTCGGCCAACATTGGAAAAAGCTGCTGCATCAGACCTTTCTTGTGCGTTTTGAGCGCTTCGACTTTCTGGGCTTGTGCCGTGATTAGATCGCCGAGGGAAGAAAGGCAGTTGGCGATTTTTTGTTGCTCGCCAGAACAGGGGCAAGCCACCGGGAACTCTTGAATCATTGAAAGTTCGCCGCGTGGCATCTTGACGCCCTTAGCTCCACGCATCACATATTCGATGAACAAATCGCTACGAAGAATTGCGGCTAGGTAGCCAGCATCAATATTCTCTTTAGCACGAATAACAAGAACGTCGTTCGATGCGCCACCAAAGATATTCGATTGCCAGATTTTCTTTAAATATGGGCGAATATTCGACACAAGGATATCATTCGGTTTGAAGGATGTTACCGACGAAACAGAAGGCAGCTTGACTGCCGGGCGTATGCTTCCAAAATCAGGTAAAATATTTTCTGTGCTTACGTACACCCATGTTGTGATTTGATCGATGCTGATTTTCTCGCTCACTAAATCAGCAACTGCAGTAAGAGGCAAGATAGATATATTTCCCACCTCCAAAAACGCCGGAAACCGCAGCCTGGGCACAGTTTCCCCTTCTGCAGGGAAAAGCTGCTGCATCAGTCCCTTTTTGTGGGTTTTGAGTGCGCCGAGCTTTTGGGCCTCCAATGTGATCAGATCGTCGAGGGAAGCGAGGCAGTCGGCAATTTTTTGTTGTTCTTCATGCCCCGGAACAGGCAGATCAACAAGCTTTAGTTGACTCGAATACAAATGGACAACTGTGTCACCCTGGGCGGTTCTTGCGATTTCTTTCTTAGCAGGACCATTCAGGATATAACTTAGGAAGAGTCCGTCAATATTTGGCCGAAGGATATTCAAGTCGCCACCCAACGCGACTTGGTCCAGTTGGACGCAAGACGCTCTGGCGATATCTATTTTAGTTTCCCCAGATGCCGGAACGATAACATCGTTAGCTCTGCTAAGGAAAAGTTCTGACGGGGATACGTTTGTTCTTGAGAATACATTTTTTATGGCCTCATTGTACTCTGTATAAAGCTCACCATAACGTATGCAAGGTGTCTTTCCTCGTGGATCAATATCAGCTTTTGAAATGCCTTTTCCCTTAAAAAAATCAGCAATTTCTTCCAGTTTCCTTATTTGCCAAGCATTTCGAAACTCCGGAAATCGCAGCTTCGGAACCAGCGGACGTTTTTCGTTCCCACTCATGTGATTTACTCCTTCGTCCGTGCAACGATGGCCTTGAACATGTTCCCGGCTCGATCGTCAACGAGTTCGATCTGCGGCCAGGCCCGCAAAGCACGCAGCAGGCCGCTACCCAGTCCGCGATAAGGCAGGAGTTTGGCAGCAAAGGACGCCAGAATCGGGTTGCGCATATTGGAGTTGCCAGCCTTGATGTTCTCGATAGTCAGGTTGTTGGGCAGGTGGCCGGGGCTGACGATCTCGACGCGATCGGCAAAGACTAGCACGCGCACAGGGGCGCTGATGAAGTAGTCGCGGTGGATGAGGGCATTGGCGACTAGCTCCTCCCAGACGATGCGCGGAATCTCGGATTGACCTTTGGAGTTGAAGCCCTGTTCGCCCTGCGTGGCGCGGGTATTGGCGACGATGAAGCCCCGCGTCTGCTGGAACACATCGGCCAGCTTGCCGGTGATGTCGCGGCTGTCAATGTAACGCTCATCTTCAATCTCGGTGCCAACAAAGGCCACCGCCTTGACGATGAAGGCAGGCATTGCGTACTGCGGCGCCCTGGCAAACAGCAGGCTGCCCGCCACATTGAGCTGTCCCTGGTTCATCAGGTTCATATTGGTCAGCAGCTGCGGCAGCGGCTGGTTGTGCTGGGCGAGTGATTCGCCGAACTGTTCTTCGAAAAAGGCTTCGAAATAGGGCATGTCCACATCGCCCGCGCCCAAGCCCGCCACGGGCGTTTTGTCGGCATGTACTAGTCCCGACTGCTGGAACAGTCGCTGGAATTCTTCACGCGAGGTGGCGCGGCGCTTGTCTGAACTGTTTTTCACCCATATGGTACCGTTCTTGTCCATGTAGGGCTTGCTGACGCCTTCGGCAATGGTGACCACCATCACAGTGCCATTCGGGTGCGGCACGTTCTCGGTGAGCGGGTTCACAGCAGGCCGCACGTTTTGCGATGCACTGTTTGAGATGAGCTGGTTCAGGCGGTCGATGTGTGCGCCGGACAAGCCAAGCACCGAGCCATTGTTCTGCACACCGATGAAAATCTTCCCCCCTGCGGTGTTGCTGAAGGCGGTAATTTCGGCCGCCAGGGCATCAGCATTGGTGAAGTTCTCCTTGAATTGATGGCGGCTATCCTCGAGTCGGCTGAGGATATCGATCAGCTCTGTGGTTTCCATAGGTTGTAAACCTCTTTGCGGCGGTTGAAGGCCTCCTGGCCTCCTTCCATGATATTGATGATGGCGTCCTGCACCGGGCGGGCGTCGATGCTGCCGCTTTGCACGGTGACTTTCTCGTCCTGGTACTTGCAGGCCTGCACTTGCTCCGCGTCACCAAGCACCGGGAAATTGGCGTTGTGGGTGGCGAAGATGAATTGGGTGTAAGGCTTCATCTCGCGAAGCAACTTGATCACGTCGTCGTAAATCGTCTGGTTGTCCAGATCGTCTTCCGGCTGGTCGATAATGATCACATCGTTCTGCCGTTGGCTGAGCACATACAGCAGCAGCGCCGAAGCGCGCTGCCCGAGCGAGTGGTGCTTCAGTTCCTTGCCGCGATAGCGGATGACGAATCGGTTGGGCACCTGCCAGGTGACGAACTCGATCAGGTTCTGCATGAAGGTCTTCTCGAAGACCTCGGGGGTGCTGCTAGCCTTAGCCAAGGCTCTCGGCAGGGCGCGCAACAGACCGCCGAAGTCAGCGTAATCCTCCATGACCGTGCGCAGTGTGGTTTCGCGGATGTTGCTGCCCTTGAAAAGCTGCTGCATGAAGCTGATGGCCGCTTCCTTGTCGCCCTTGAACTCGGCTTCGATCTGCAGCGAGGTGTGGCTGCCGTTGACGCGATCCAGTTCGGCCTTGATGGTGTTGAATTCGCGCAACCAAAGCTCGTTGAGCTTGTCGATCTCGGTAAACAACGCGTCACGGATGCTGCTCTGCTGGCTTTCCTGCTTGGACAGCGCTTCCAGCATTTGCACCGCCTTGGTTTTACGCTGTTGCTGAGCCAGGAAGTCATCCGGCTGGATGGCGGTCATGCCGGTTTGCTTGAGTTCTTGGGCCAGTTGCCGTTCGACTTGCGCGAACTCTTCCTGAAGGTTCTTGCTTGCGCCTTCAAACTCACCCTGTTTGGTCTTGAGGCGACCCGCAATGGCGCGGGCTTCTTGCTCGATCTGCTTGAGCTGATCGACCTTGGCAATGAGCATGGCAAACTCGGTGTAGTAGGCCGTGAAGAAGTCTGGATTCTGCTTGGACACATAGCTTGTGGCGTTACGCAGTTCGTCCTCGTGCTCGGCAATAAATTGCTCCAGGGCGACGACGAAGTTGTCCGCCCGCTCCTTCATGCGCGCCAGCGCAGCGGCATCCTGCTGGAAGCCAAGACGCTTTTGGAGTTTGTCGGCGACCCCATACTCTTCGAATTTCTTCAGCCGGAAGTTGGCATCGGTGCGCTGGGCCTCAAAATCTCGCTTGAGTTCGGCGGTATTGCTGAGCTTGAGCCAACGCTGAGCAGCATCGCGCACATGCTGGCGTTGGGTTTCGATTTCCTCACGCAGCACGTGGAGCTTTTCGCCAACCAGTTTTTCCACCAAGTCGGTCTCGAAGCCTTCGCCGGTGCTGGAAAGGTCTTTCTGCCCGAAGTAGATCGGGCGGCGCAGTACGGTCTCTCGGATCGACACGCCGGGCTGCAACTTGCCACCCAAGTAAACGTTTGGCGGTTCGCGGAAGATACGGGAGATAGTGAATTCCTGCCCGTACACATCGCAGGCCGTCATCGTCACCTTGCCACCGCTGCCGAGGGTGTGACGGATCAGTTCATCCTTGTACTTGGTGTCTTGCGCCTTCTCGCCGCGTGGAATGTCGAGAGCGTAGCGCACCGCCTCCAGGATGGACGACTTGCCGCTACCACGGATACCGATGAGCGTGTTGAGTTCGGGAGAGAAATGCAGCGTCTGCCCGTCGAGGATGCCGCCATCGAAGTGGATGCTACGAATGTGCGATGCCTGATGTTTGGGCGGCTCCATGGCCACTCGCGCAGCGGGATCACTCAAGGCAAACTTTACCGCCTCGAAGGATAACTCGCCCAGCTTCAGGCAGCTGGTTTTGCCCCGACCGATTTCATCGATGCACTTGGGGTCGCTGCCTTCCAGTTCGGCGGGGTACCAGCTTTGCAGCCAGCTTTGGATTTTGTATCGACAGGGTTTGTCTTTACCTGCGCCGTCGTGCGTGCGAACCTTTTGGAAGCCAAGGGTTCTACGTCGGAAGAGTTCATTCTGCCCCAACTCGGTCAGTCGGCCGCCATCCAGCTCCGCCCACAAACCACTCGGCGCTTCGACATGGGCGAAGACTAGGAAAAAGTCCCGGTGATAGCTTTCGAGTTTCTTAATCGTCTCCAAGAGTGACCAAGAAGTGCGGCCATTCTCTTGCTCGTATTGCGCAGGCGCCTTGCCTTCGAATGTGCTGGTCAGGAATGGGTTGATGTAGTTGTGCTCATCAATCCATTCGTCTGAGAAAATAACGAGCGTGTGGATGCCATTGGCTCCGTCGTTGACCGACAACTCGACGCCAGGCAGCAGTACAATCTCCTTCTTCTGTGCCGTCTTGCGTAGTGCCTTGAACTCATCGAAGTCGAACTTGTTGTGATTGGTGATGAGGCCCAGCCGGATGCCCTTCGTCTCCAGCGCATCCACATAGTTGCTATTGTAGAAGCTGTCGTCACCCGTGTACTTGAATTCGCGGTCTGCGCGAGTGTGCAAATGAAAGTCTGCGCGAACCCACTGCGCCCCTTCGGCAAAGACGGCTCCCATCATCGTCCCTCCTCATAGGTGATCAAATCGGCAATGTCGCGGTCTTGAGCAAGCATGAACATCTTTACAAAGATGTAAGCATTTCCGAGTTCTCCTGTTTCCCACTTCCCCGCCTCCCGAAACTCAGGAAAACGCAGCCTGGGCACTCTTCCACGGTTTTCTGTCTCCTTCATCCGTTCTGCTTCCCATGCGCTTCCTGCCGCAGCGGATTATGGATAATTAATCCATTGATCCACGTAAAATCCTTTTCATTTGCGCTCGCCAGTGGTAGTTGATGCTCCAGACAAGTTGCCGCAATCAAGGCGTCGCCAAGGGTCATCTTCCGTTGTCGACGCAGCGCAATGGCAAGTTCCATGGTTACGGAGCCGATCATCAGCAATTCCAGCTGATCGAGAATAGCCATAATGGCCTGTTGTTCAGCCTCTTGCAGGTTAGGGTATCCCAGCGTTTCCAGACGAGTGATGGCTGAGTAGTGGCTCGCATGCGCGACCAACCAGCTCCGCAAGG
Source organism: Acidithiobacillus sp. HP-11 (assembly GCF_015100075.1). Classification (NCBI taxonomy): domain Bacteria; kingdom Pseudomonadati; phylum Pseudomonadota; class Acidithiobacillia; order Acidithiobacillales; family Acidithiobacillaceae; genus Acidithiobacillus; species Acidithiobacillus sp. HP-11. The sequence continues at coordinate 23,300 of NZ_JACKYY010000021.1, read as the reverse complement.
CTTGTTGCTGCGCTTGTGTTGCATAGATGATCAGGTTGCTGTCAATCAGCATGCTTTCTTCCAGGTAGCGGGCGATCCTGGCGTTGTTCCTGTTGCCAGGACACCGGGTCCGCAATATCGCCATAGGGATTCAATGCCACGGCTTGTTCCAACGCTTGGGCAAGGCGTTCCCGTTCTATGGGCCGGGAGACGTTGGAAACACTCCCTTGGGCTTTTTGCTCCAGGTACAAGGTGTAATGCAGAAGCTCTGCCTGTAAGGGTAAGGGCAAACTGGAGGCATGTTGCTGGACTTGTTGCAAAATCGTGTTCATGTCAGGCTCCATTGTGAGCAAACCGAAATTGGGGGTCATTCATCTCAACAACCACCTGTTGTGGCAATGCGCTGGATCCACTCCTTACGCCGTGGATGATTATTGCTCATAAGCCTCCAACCCCGAAATCTCCCGTCCCTGGGCCAGTTTGTGCAGCAGAGGGATCAAATCCTGCATGAGCGCCTGTTCTTTCTGTGTCCGTGCCTTCCAGCCCAGATGGAGGGGCGCGAGTAAGTCGCTCAGTTGCTCTCCATCGAAGATCATACGGCCCAGGGTGTTGTCGATGAAGTCTTGCAGTGCCTTGGATTCCAGCCCATGGGCCTGGGCCATATCGACAATCTGTTGCTTTTGCTTCCTGGTCTTGAAGTGTTCAAAGCCATCGCGGATCGCCCGTTCGTCCAGTGCTTTCCCGGCTTCCAGGGTGTTGATGTAGGCCGTAATCTCTTCCCGATCTTCCAGAAACTTGGCATCTGACAGGATCAATCCCACCAGTTCTTCCCGGTTCATTTGCTGCTTGCCCGATGTCGGATTCGTATAGCGGCTGATCAGGGTCATGATGTAGTCGTAGTCGATGACCGCCGAGGCAAAGAGCACGAACTCAAAGTCCAGTTGTTGGACTTCAGGACTCGCCTTGTCGCCCCCCTGATCTCGTTGCTCCTTCAAGCGTTGCGCGGTATCCAGATAAACGCCCCGAAATCCCTGTAGGGTCTCCGTGGGGACTACCAGCTCAATCACCGTGCGATCTTCGGGCGTCAAATCCGTGTACTGATCCAGTTGCGTCTTGAAGCGCTGAATATCCTTGAAGAGCTTGATGAACTGGCAACGAGCAGCATCACCCTGGAGTTGGGGAATAGCCTCGGGAGCGGATGGTAGTCCTTGGGACTGGAGGAAGGTGCCCAGTTGCTCCATGGCCCCCTGGAGCCGTTCGATGACCACCGGCGCTTTGTCCACCAGCCAGATTTTCTTGGCCTGTTCCCCCGATTGGCCGGAAAACAGACTAATGGCCGCGTCCACGGCTTCCTGCTGCTGGCGGAAATCCAGAATGTTGCCGTAGGGCTTGGTGTCATTGAGGATGCGGTTGGTCCGGGAAAATGCCTGGATCAGGCCGTGATACTTGAGGTTCTTATCGACGTAGAGGGTGTTGAGGTACTGGGAGTCGAAGCCGGTGAGCAGCATGTCCACGACGATGGTGATATCGATTTTCTGGTCGTGGGGGAGATCAGTGTTGGGGTATTGCTGGTCCTTGATCCGCTTTTGCACATCCTGGTAGTAGAGATCGAATTCACCCACGCTGTGATTGCTACCATAATTACGGTTGTAGTTGGCGATGATGGCCTGTAGGGCGGCTTTTTTCCGATCCGGGTCTTGGGCGTTGTCCGCCTTCTCCTGGGGAAGGTCTTCCTGAATTTGCAACACGTCCTGATTGCCCTCGGCGGGGGGCGAGAAAACACAGGCGATGTTCAGCGGGCGGAAATCGGGGTTTTCCGCCCGCTTCTCGGCCTGGATGGTCTCGAATAGCGCGTGGTATTCGATGGCGTCATTGATGGACGCAGTAGCCAAAAGGGCATTGAACTTCCGGCCAGCGGTGGCGGCATCGTGCTTGGACAGGATCGCTTCGACGATGGCCCGTTTGGCCAGGGGCTCGCCGGGCTTCGGCGGATGTCTGCCCTCGGGCTTGTAGTAGTCCACATGAAAGCGCAGGACGTTGAGGTCCTCGATGGCGTGGGTGATGGTGTAGGCGTGGAGCTGCTGCTGAAAAATGTCCTGCGTGGTCCGGTAGGACGCCTGCTCGCCCTCGATCTGCTGGTAATTGGCGTTTTGCTCGAAGATCGGAGTGCCCGTAAAACCAAAGAGCTGCGCGTTGGGAAAGAATTCCTTGATGGCCTTGTGGTTCTCCCCAAACTGGGAGCGGTGGCACTCGTCGAAGATAAAGACGATGCGGCTCTGTCGAAGTGGTTCCAGTTGTTCCTTGTAGTTGCGGCGATGGGTTCCGTCCAGGGCGAGACCGAGCTTCTGTATGGTGGTGACGATCACCTTGTCGGCATAGTCCTCAGAAAGGAGTCTGCGGACGAGTGTCCCCGTGTGGGTGTTCTCCTCCACGCAGCCTTCCTGAAACTTGTTGAATTCTTCGCGGGTCTGTCGGTCGAGGTCCTTACGGTCCACGACGAAGAGGCATTTGTCGATGTCCGGGTTGTCCTTGAGGAGGGTCGCAGCCTTGAACGAGGTCAGGGTCTTGCCGCTGCCGGTGGTGTGCCAGATATAGCCATTGCCGCGATGCTGATGGATACAGTCTACGATCGCCTTGACGGCATAGATCTGATAGGGACGCATCATCAGGAGCTTCTGTTCGCTGGCGACCAATACCATATAGCGGCTGATTATTTCTCCCAGGGTACATTTGGCGAGGAAAGCATCGGCAAAGTCGTCCAGTTGGTTTATTGGGGTGTTGTCCACGGCTGCAAACTGGTAAACCGGCAAAAAGCGTTCGTCAGCATTGAAGCTGAAATGGCGGCTGTTGTTGTTGGCGAAGTACGAGGTATCGCTGCGGTTGCTGACGATGAAGAGTTGCAGGAAACAGAGTAGGGTCTTGGCATAACCATTGCCCGGATCGTTCTTGTATTCGACGATCTGCTGGATGGCCCGACGCGGACTGATGGCCAGGGTCTTGAGCTCGATCTGTACCACGGGCACGCCATTGAGCAAAAGGATCACGTCATAGCGGTGATGGCTGTAGTCGGTATTGATACGCAGCTGGTTGATAACTTCAAAAGTGTTCTTGCACCAGTCCTTGATGTCGACCAGGGTATAGTAGAGCGGTGTCCCATCATCGCGCTCGAAGCTGTTGCGTTCCCTGAGCATCCGGGACGCGGCATACACATCCGGGGTCACGATGGAATCCAACAGGCGATGGAACTCCGCATCCGTCAGATGAACTTGATTCAGGGCCTCGAAGTGTAGGCGAAAGTTGTGCTCCAGGGCAGCGCGGTCCCGGATGTCGGTGCGGTAGGTGTACTTGAGGTCACTGAGCTTCTGGATCAGGGCCTCTTCGATGTCTTGCTCGGTCATGGGAGGCGGAAGGGGCTGGAGCAGGGAACGGACAGGTGAACGGTCGGCCTGGGCATCTTCCTGTGCGGATGGCTTGCGGCAACCGTCAGCGCTTCGTGCATAGTGGTCCTTCAGCGGGAAACCGCTTTCATCAATCAAACATGCTCCGATTCTAGCAGGCAGCAGGGTATTGGGGTACCTATCAACGCATCCAACCCGCTCTACGAGTCGCCAGACCGTCTACCGGGTAGACGATCATACGCCGGGGCAGCATCGCGTGAGCCTCGGGAAGGGGCTGCGGACCCCTGATCTTGGAGGTTGCGGGTAGCGTCTACCGGGTAGACGATCGGCGCGGCCAGTTTTCCCGGAAAACGCCCGCATTACCCCTTCTTTATCTTGCGTTCCGCTTTTCTTTCGGTAGACGCTTTTTTTGGCGTTTTCGTCTACCGGGTAGACGATTTTTGGGGCCGGCGTTTTCCGGGATGACGCTTTTATTTGCCGATTCTGGGGCCATCGTCTACCCGGTAGACGGGTTGCAGAGGGGAAACTGGGGGTGTCGTCTACCCGGTAGACGACATTGGAGTAGCAAATCAGCGGGGGAGACAAGGGGCAATAACGGCATCGCAGGCTGCGCAAAGGGACCCCCTCCAGCTGGAACAGAGATCGGCGGGTGCCACTACGGTATGGACGCGCATCCCGGCGATCCCTATCGACCGAGCAGCTTTGTAATATGGGGCATCATCAGATGACCGGGGATGCACCCTACCCTTTGGCGGCGGCACCGACTGATGCCCCCGACTTCACCGTCTACCGGGTAGACGCCTGCCGGGCGCAGATTGCCTCGGCCCTCGGCATCCATTGCTCAGACATCGCCGTGAAACGTGGTAAGGCCGCGCATGAGATTGACCATGGAAAGTTCAGATACAGAATCGAATACCTCACACGAGGCAAAGTCGGGATCGTCGGTAAGCCCATTTTATTTGACAGCGCCGAAATCAAATCGCAGCAGAAAGAGATGTATGCGGTTGCTAAAGAAAGAAGCCTCAGTCCCAGAAGATGCATCGTCTACCGGGTAGACGAAACGATCCCATGGGACTTCTGGGAAAAAAACAGAGCGGAACGCAAGATTAAAGAAGGGGAAATGATATCGGTGTCTTTCGCGAGAACATGGTCCACCACGGCCCATGCTGGCCGTCTACCCGGTAGACGCCGCCCGCTGGCACATAGATCCGTTGTTGTGGCCGCCCCCTTGAGGGCTCCCGCGTAAAATTTCTTTATCCTGAACCAGGCCACCTGCCGCTAGAATGCGGCAGGTGATCCGATTCTAGGTCTTGTCCTGACAAGACCTAGAAGACCTAAATAGGCCGCGGTTTTGCTACACGCCCCGCGGTTTTACTACACGCTACCGCGGGTATGCTACACGGTCCCGCGGTTTTGCTACACACGGCCCCCTTTCGGGTCATGTGAACCCTGCCATCATGTAGATTAATCCCCAATCTCAAAAGGACCTCGACGTCCTGATGGATTTCCCGCCGACGATTCCTTTGCTGCTGCGCAGATAGGGGACCCGCAACCGACGCAATGAGACCATCCAGCCTCCAGCCACCTTTTGGTGAGACTTTATGGCTCAGCACATGTCGAGCTACGGCCTGGGAGATGCCGTGACGCATTGCCGCGATTGGATACGGGTCGCGGGATATCCATAAATCGCTATCTACAAGCCGACAGAGCATCTTTCCGAGATCAACACGCCATTGTCGCCGTTCGCAGATGACCGCTCCCCCGGGGGGCGCTTTTACAATGAATGCACCAGAGGGTTGCCGCGCCCAATCGATGTGGTCGATCAAATGCCCGATTCCCGCCAGATGGTCGGGTTCGATGATTTGGATGATCGCTTGCATCAGATCATCCAGAACCCGCTGGAGCGTCGTCCCGTCCTGCCGCGACTTTCGCCGCACTTCAGCCGGATCGACCAGAATCTTGATTCTGCCATCGTCCCCCAGGCGCCGTGGCTTCGTCCCGCTGTGGAGGATAGCTTCCAGAACGTCGGCGTGCTGCTGCCCAAGCCTGCCCTTCACCCGATGCTTACCCCAGGCGGTTTGGATCAGCTGTGCGAGCTCACGCGGCCTCCTGGTCGGCTGAAAGATCATCAGCCGGGCTTGATAGGCGGTGGATGCGGGAACAGTGCCTCGCGCAAAGATATCCTCAATAGTCGTCGTCATCATCTATCCCCCCATTACTTGCCTGCGCATATGCCCTGGCTTTTTTGGTGATGGTCTTTCCCACGCTCGGCAGTTTTCTGAAAAGAGGAACACCACCAACCACTGCGCCATTGCGCTCCTGCGTCGTCGGCCAGTGATAGAACCACTGCGGCGCATCAAGGTGGGCATAGCTCGCCTTGGATTCATGGACTGCTGTCCAGCGACTTCTGTCCGCAATATCGATACCCTCCAGTTCCGCCATCTCCCTATCCATAGGCTGCAGCACGACCGCCCAGCGTGCGCCTGCGCCAATCCGCGTGTTTCCCCGGCCAGACTGGTGGTTCGTGTTGCCAGCCAGCATGGCCGCCTTGTTCTGGTGGTGAACTACGAGTACCGCCGCGCCTACGCTTCGGCTGATATGGCGCAGGGTCTGCACGATCATCCGACTGGCACGGGCGTCAGCGTCATCGGCGTCAGCAAGGTCGGCCAGAGGGTCCAGGACCATCAGGGATGCTCCCTTGGCGTACCGAATAAGGCGGGTGCAATCCGCCCCCCTTGCGGGTCCATTCTTTGAGTCCGTTACCAGGGTTATCTGCGGTACAGCCAAAATGTCCAGGTGATGTCCCAGATCTCCTACCCACTCCCACCCAGGTTGCCTGGCGATGGCGTGAATGCGCTCCCATAGCTCCGCCACATCATCTTCAGTCGTCACGTAAACCACCCGTCCAGGCTCTGGGGCTGGCCACAGCCCCCCTGCAACCGGTTGGCCGCCAGCCTTGGCCATGGCAATGTGCAGCGCCAGCCAGCTTTTGCGGGTGCCATCCGGACCCAGGAGTAGGCCATACACTCCGGTCTCTTCGGGAACCGGGAGCTTCCCAATAGCGAAACGGCGGGGCGGAGGATTATGACGGGCACAAAAGCCGATATTGACCCGTTTCCAGGAGATCGCTTCCCCGCCGTCATCGGGGCCTGGATCGATATTCTGTGCGGGCGTATCTGCAGGAGAATTTAGGGGGGTAGCGAGTTGATCCCAATCCGTGCTCATCGTCCCTCCTCCGCCACTCTCAGGGCCTCACCAATCCGCTCGTCGGCTAGAGCTAACCGCACCAAATCGTCGTGGTCCAACGGAGCACATCCAACCAGGCGTGCGATGAAGAGGCGGACGATGATCGCCTCATGGGCGATTCCCTGAAGCGCTTCGCGATGCGCCCATACGCGGTGCACCGATCTCGCCTCCCCGACGTTGTAGCGGTTTGTACGTGGAAACAGATCGGCAAGCGTCAACCCGAGCGCGTTGACGATATCGGCAGCACCACACCCTGCCCAGCAATGCAGGAGGATTTTGCCGTCGTCTGCCTCACGGATACTCAGGGACGGTCGCCGGTCATCATGAGCTGGGCACAGTGCGGTCCACTTGTCCGGGGCGATCTTTTTGACTCGTTGCAGTTGGGAAAGGATTTCTTGAATAGGCTGGGCGCTCATCGCACACCCCCCTTTCCGCGCTGTTCCGCGATTCTCGGCCTGCCCCTGCCCCGCTTTGGAGGTTTGGGGGCGAACTGCTCAGGATCTAGGGCGTAGCGCAGATGCTCGGAGGTGAATCTCACGCCGAGGGCTGTTTTGATCGGAGGGAGAAATTCGCCGCGACTGACTTTATTGCGGAGTGTCTTCGGAGATGCGCCGAAAAGGTTGGAGAATTCGTTGTACGACCAACCGATTCTTGGGGATGCTTCTAGCTGCTGGAGCAGTGCTGATGGGATGAGCGATCGCGTGGGGTCACTGTCCCCACCATCGCCGTCTGGATCTGAAGACGACTTGGTGCCGCTGGCTTGGCGTCTGGACTTCGATGCAGGGCCAGCTTGTCTTCCGCAAGGATGGCTCGTCACCGCTTCAGCCTTGGCGCGAGCCTTCGAGAGGTTTCCAATAGCACCAAGCTCGCAGGATGGAGATCTTTCCCTCCATCGCATGAGGACGGCAGCACGCGTTCTGCGGGCATGCTCGGTCACTATTCGAACAGTGCGAGACATCTCCGAGGCGGCTACCTCTCTAATCTCGGGGTCATCACCGACCCCGGACCAATATGTCTGCATGGCGTGCAAAGCAAAGAATATAGCCAGCAGGTTTATGCCTATCATGGGGGCAAAAACGGTGTAATCCCCAGTAACCGCACTGAAGATGCCATGTAGGGCAGACAGGGAACCACACACCCAGATGCCAATCATGGACCTAAATAACCTAATCCCGACCAACCTTTTCTGTTTCGTCATCGTCGTCTCCTTTCTGAAGGGTTGCAGGCGGGGATGTCCCAGGATATCCCCTACAGTGAGGGTATAGATCGGGACCGGGTCAGATAATGATTTGACTTATAAACGCGGGGGTGTAATTGGACAGCCTATACATATAACCAACTGATTATGTTTACCTTGTAGATTTCACGGGTACCGATGGAGTTCCGAGGATTGCTCACACCCGATTGGCGCACTGCACAAGGTCCCGATGGCCTACCAGACCCTCGCCACGCGACTGCGCACGTTGGCTAGGTGGCCGAAGGCTCCAGGTTTATCAGATTTATGTATGTCGAAGGATGCGATTCTGCGGCGCAGAACTTCCTTATATAACATGCACGAAGAGGCTCGTAATAGCGATATTTGCGCTGCAATTACGCTGCACCATGAGACGGGATAGGGCGTGATCACTTGGGATAGGACGGGATATTACTGTGCGTAACATGTTGAGTACAAAGCGTAATGAAAAATGCTTATATTTCAAATATCCGCGAAAAACGTCTGATTTGCATTCGCAATGCGAAGGTCGGGAGTTCGATCCTCCTCCGCTCCACCAACATTCCAAAGCCCGGACATGCTCCGGGCTTTTTTACGCCCGCGAAGGGCCAGCAGTGGCAGGGTTTCACGGGCGCTGCGAATTTTCGGAAATTGCCGTTGTGTCTTGGTAGTATTACAATCGCCGATACCGTAATACGTCAGGAGTCATCAAATGGCAACCACACTCACCAGCAAGGGACAGGTCACCATCCCCAAGCAGATTCGCGACGCACTGAATCTCGCGCCGGGCTGCTCTGTTGATTTCGCGGTCAATCGCGAAGGCGATGTCGTTATTCACAAGGTCGGTGCCCGGCCCAGCCGCAAACCGGATCGCTTCGAGATAGCCCGTGGCAGGGCCGACGTAAAGTGGCGCACCGATGAATTGATGGCCCTGCTGCGCGGTGAATAACTGATTCTGCTGGTCGATACCAATGTGCTGGTCGACGTTCTGGAGGACGATCCGGAATGGGCGGACTGGTCCATCGGCCAGCTACGGGCGCAGTCCAAAATTCATCGCCTGGTCATCAATCCGATCATCCATGCCGAACTGTCGTTGACGTTCTCGACGGTCGAAGCCCTGGATCGCACTGTCGCTGAACTCGGTCTGACGATGCTCGAGATTCCCCGGCCCGCGCTGTTCCTGGCTGGCAAGGCCTTCGTGCGCTACCGCCGGATGGGAGGAAAGAAAAACAACGTGCTTGCCGACTTCTTCATCGGCGCCCATGCTGCCGTGGCTGGCTGCCCCGTGCTGACCCGTGACGGGCAGCGATACTCCACATATTTCTCTGGGGTCAGTCTGGTAAGCCCGGCATCCGGGACGGGCAAGCAATGAATTCAAAAAATCATACTGGAAACTTGCCGATATTGTTTAAGTACGAAAATGAGGTTTGTAATACTTGGTAACTCTCGACTACGCCACCCTTGACGTCCTGCGTAACCATCACCCTGCATGGCGGCTGTTGCGTTCAGATCATGCACCGCTGGTAGCGAGCTTTTTGCATCGGGTATTCGTAGTGCCCAATGAGCGGGTGATGGCAGCGGCGGATTTGGCCGAAGCACTGGAAGATGAGTTGTATGCCTTACGCCTGCATCTGGGTGAGGCTGCATTCCCCAAGCCTGCACTGGAATACCTGAACGACTGGGCAGAACCCGATAAGGGCTGGCTGCGCAAGTTCTACCGCACGGGCACAGACGAGGCGCAGTTTGATCTGACCCCGGCTACTGAAAAGGCTATTGCCTGGTTGACGCAACTCAGTGAACGGCAATTTGTCGGAACCGAATCGCGCTTGCTTACCCTCTTTGACCTGCTCAAGCAGATGAGCGAGGGCAGCGAAGCCGACCCTGCCAAACGCATTGCCGAGTTGCACAAAAAGCGTGACGCCATTGATGCCGAGATTGCAAAGGTGCTTGCGGGTGAGGTATCACTGCTGGATGACACAGCGGTGAAGGACCGTTTTCAGCAATTCATGCAGGGCGCACGCGAGTTACTCACCGATTTTCGCGAGGTGGAGCACAATTTCCGCCAGTTGGACCGCCGCGTGCGTGAGCGCATTGCGCTATGGGAAGGCAGCAAAGGGGCGTTGCTGGAAGAGATCATGGGTGAGCGCGATGCTATTGGTGATTCCGACCAGGGCAAGAGTTTCCGTGCCCTTTGGGATTTTCTGTTATCCAGCCGTCGGCAGGAAGAATTGACCAATCTGCTGGATCAGGTACTGGCACTACCCGCTGTGGCGGAACTGAACCCGGACACCCGGACTCGCCGGGTACACTACGACTGGATGGAAGCTGGTGAACAGACCCAGCGTACCGTCGCCGCCTTGTCCCAGCAATTACGCCGCTTTCTGGATGACCAGGCCTGGCTGGAAAACCGCCGCATCATGGATATTTTGCATGGTATTGAAAGCAAGGCACTGGCGCTCCGCAGCATCGCTCCGACCGGCACGGTGATGGAAATGGCTGCGGCCAGCGCGGATGTTGTGCTGGCGATGGAACGGCCACTGTTCACTCCGGCCAGCAAACCAATGATTACCGAAATCATCCTCCAGGCTGGCGATGAAAACATTGATCCCTCCAGGCTTTTTGAACAGGTCGTCGTTGATAAGGCCCGGCTAACCCGCCATATTCGCAACACTTTGCAAAACCACACCCAGATCAGCTTGCGCGAACTGGTCACTAATCAGCCCTTGCAACAAGGGCTGGCTGAATTGATTGCCTACCTGCAGTTGGGCAGTGAAGTATTCAGCAGCGTAGTGGATGAAGACACGACTGAATCCATCCACTGGCAGACAACAGATATGGAAGGGCAAACACTTATCCGCAGCGCGCGACTACCCCGCGTGATTTTCATGCGCTGAACAAGCATCGAGGCAAGAAATGGAAGTGGAATATTTGAACATAACCCAGGCTACACCGGCTGCTCCGCCTGCTGACTTGTCGGTGCTGTTGATTGGCCTGCTCAAAGGCGTGCTTTACCGTGAAAATGACGAGCGCCAATGGGCCGCACTGTTGCAGCTGCAAGTGCGGGTGCGTGATTATGTGGCAGTGCTCAATCTCGACCTGGTACTGGATGAGGCTGAAGGCTATGCCTTCCTGAAAAGCCGCCCCGAACCCACTGAGGATGACCCCTCCCCGCGTTTACCACGTCTGGTGGCCCGTCGACCATTATCATTTGCCGTAAGTTTACTGCTTGCCTTGCTGCGCAAAAAACTGGCCGAATTTGATGCTGGTGGGGGTGATACGCGACTGGTCCTGTCCCGCGATGACATCGTGGATCTGGTGCGGGTATTTCTGCCCGATGGCCCGAATGAAGCCAGGCTGATTGACCAGATTGAAACCACCATCAACAAAGTCGTCGAACTGGGCTTTCTACAAAAACTCAAAACGGCTGGTGGCGCTACCGCTGGACCAGCCAATTATGAGGTGCGGCGCATTCTGAAGGCCTTTGTAGACGCCCAATGGCTGGCCGAACTGGATGAACGTCTGGCCAGTTACCAGGGGCAACTGGCTGGCAAGACCGGCAGCAGGGAAGAAACTGATCATGAATGACCCACAATTATTGAACCTCGACTTCTGTGCTGATGACACCCTGTCAGGATTCCGGCTGACCAGGCTGGAAGTGTTTAACTGGGGCACCTTTGACAGCCGGGTCTGGACGCTGCAACTGGATGGCAAAAACGGGCTGCTGACCGGCGATATCGGTTCGGGTAAATCCACCTTGGTGGATGCCATTACTACCCTGCGGTTCCTCGCTGTTTTAAGTGGGTAGCTTGAGATCCAGCTTACCCAGTACGAGGTAAGCCATGTTAATAAAATTCTTGTGGGTGCGATAGCCCCGTGCCCTGGATTTGGCGGACTGGAGCAGACTGTTGAAACCTTCCAGAGTGCCGTTACTCAGATGGCTCTCGAACCATCGGAGCACGCCATCCCAGTGATTCATGATGGTCGCCTACACCATCATGAATCACTGGGATGGCGTGCTCCGATGGTTCGAGAGCCAGATCACCAATGGAATTCYRGAAGGTTTCAACAGCCTCATTCAATCCGCCAAGGCCAAGGCTCGGGGTTACCGCACGCACAAGAACTTTATCAACATGGCCTACCTGATCCTGGGCAAGCTGGATCTCAGGCTACCCACTTGAAATGACGAGGAACCAAACAAATATACCAATGGCCTGCCTGCGAAAACCGGGTAAAATTCTCAAAAGGTCTTCAGAAATTATCCGCCAGTAATGGATGAGAAAGCCGGCTACGATAAAAAATGCGGGCAGTAATATCATTGTAAAAACCGCTTGCGACGCCTGTGGCTTAGCCTGGGTGGAAAGTGAAAAGCCGATTGTTATACCCATCCCCATTAAAAATAGGAGGCTACCCAGTATCAGGGTCAGGTTTTCCTGAAACAGCAGGCGCGGGTGGAGACAGCGCCAGATACCCATCAGTTGCTGTCTCTGGTCATTGCCAGGAATCGGCTTTCCGCTTCTCCGGGCTGTAAGGTTTCGCGGGGCCACTCTGCAATTATCCGGCCGTGGTGGAGTACCAGAAAACGCGAACAAATGCGTTCAAGATCAGAAACAATGTGAGATGAGAGCAGTACGGCAGCTTCATGCTCCAGGGCGTGCTCCTGCAGCAGGGACAGGAAATCCTGACGTGCCTGTGGATCCAGTTGAGACACAGGTTCATCAAGAATTAGTAAACGCGGGCGGTGGCGCATGGCTAGGACAATAGCCAGACGTTGTCTTTGTCCACCCGAAAGTTCCTGGACTTTTTTGCTGGAGTCCAGATCAGCCCAGTCTTCGAGTTTTTTCCAGTGGCGACCGGAAGCAGGATAGAAGCCCGCAATCAACTCAAGAAGTTGCTTGACCCGCATCCAGGAAAAACCACTGAATTCCTGGGGAACAAAGCCAGTCTGAATGCGGTTTTGGGTATCCAGTTGCTGGATATCCTGACCGAATAACTCAATGTCACCAGTATTGGCGAGAATGAGCCCGATAAGACAGGTCAGCAGGGTACTTTTGCCGGCACCATTGGGACCCAGTAACGCCACGATTTCCCCAGGATATAAGTCCAGAGAAATCTCCCTGAGTATTCGTGCTTCTCCATAAAATTTGCCAACAGTTCTGCAGCGTAATAAGGCTGTGTCCTGCCCGGAAGGATTCATAGGCGTACACTCACCCGATTAGTTTCGGGAGTTGCGAAAGTTCTCCCGTTTTACCGATATGGGGCGCTGATCGGAAATAGGGCATTGCGGCTCCTGATCCGGTTTTTACCGGTTAACAGTTTAATAATGGACTAATGCTAGCACCATAATATGACAATTTGATGAACGTCTATTGATCATGTAAAGAAAGAATCGGCCATCCTTTGCTTGTGGCATGGGCACGCAGGCGTTCATCGGGGTTCACGGCAACGGGGAAATCGACGGTTTCCAAAAGCGGCAAATCATTGTAGGAATCACTGTAAAAGGTGCTGCCTTGCAAGCTTCGCTGCCAATCCAGTTGCTGCTCTTGCAACCAGTGACGCAGGCGTTCGATCTTTCCCGCCTGGAAGCAGGGGGTGCCGACCGTTTTGCCCGTAAATTCGCCGTCTGTGTTTACTTCGGGTTCGGTAGCCAGGAGGTTTCCAATCCCAAATTCAGTGGCGATGGGTGCGGTCACGAAGCGATTGGTAGCGGTAATAATGACCAGCACATCGCCCTGCTGGCGGTGGTCTTCCACCAAGGCCCGTGCCCGGTTGGAGATCATGGGCAAAACCCTTTCCTGAAGATAATCACGATGCCAGACATCCAGTTGGGCGCGGGGATGGGCGGCTAATGGCGTGAGCTGAAAGTCCAGAAAAGCATGGATGTCCAGGCGCCCGGCCACATAATCGGCGTAAAACTGATCATTGCGGTGATTGAATTCTTCCGCATCGACAATGCCACGACTGCCCAAAAACTCCATCCATGCGTGGTCGGAATCCCCTGTCAGCAGGGTGTTATCGAGGTCAAACAGGGCCAAAGCCATACATTCTCCTTCTGGTTGGTAGTTCAATTATCTGCAAAAATATACCAGAAAGGGCATTCGGGATACGCCGCCCAAAAATTACCCACGCTTGAATTTCAGCAAAGGAGCAATGAGTGGCATCAGCCAATGACAGGGATCTGCAGCGAATTATGCAATTACGCGCGCAACTGAGCGAAGCCAATGCCGCCTACTATCAGAAAGATGCGCCGACGCTCAGCGATCCAGAATATGACGTGCTCCTGCGGGAACTTCAGGCACTCGAAAATCGCTATCCACAGTGGCACAGTGCCGATTCGCCGACGCAAAGGGTAGGTGCAGCCCCCCTCAATCATTTTGCCGAAATACATTATCGTGTGCCCATGACCTCTTTGGACAATGTGTTTGACGATGCGGGTTTTGCAGACTGGTTGGTGCGAGTCTACAAAGGGCTGGGACATGAGCAGGTCAGCATGAGCGCGGAGCCCAAATTTGATGGTCTTTCGGTCAACATCCGCTATGAAAACGGACGATTACTGCAGGCAGGTACCCGGGGAGATGGCAGTACCGGAGAAGACGTCACCAGTAATGTGCGGAGTATTCGCAATGTGCCTTTGCAACTAAAGGGTAAGAATTGGCCGAACATTCTTGAGGTTCGTGGCGAGGTAGTCATTCCGGTCGCGGCTTTTGAGCGTTTAAATGATGAACGTTTACGGAATCATGAAAACCCGTTTGCCAATCCCCGCAATGCGGCAGCGGGAAGCTTGCGGCAACTGGATTCACAGGTCACGGCGCAAAGGCCCCTCGCTTTTTTCCCCTGGGGCTGGGGAGAAGTGAATGCCCCCTTGGCAGAAACCCATCTTGAAGTGTTACAGCAACTGGCCGGCTGGGGATTTGAAGTAACTTCTTACCTTAGTAAGATCGATCATCTTGATGATTGTAGAGAATATTATTTAAAAATGCAGAATTTACGTGAACAAATGCCCTTTGAAATAGATGGCCTGGTGTTTAAGGTGAATGATTTGCATGAACGGGAGCGCCTGGGCTTCACAGCGCGCGCGCCACGCTGGGCTATTGCCTATAAATTTCCGGCGCACGAGGAAAAAACAGTGGTTGAGGACATTCTGGCTTCGGTGGGACGTACGGGCGTGATTACCCCTGTTGCCCAATTGCGTCCCGTGCAGGTGGGTGGAGTGACCGTCAGTCGTGCCAGCTTGCATAATCAGGATGAAGTAGATCGCAAGGATATCCGGGTAGGCGATACGGTATTGGTGCGGCGGGCGGGTGATGTGATTCCTGAAGTGGTCATGGTCATCCTTGAAGCCAGACCGGAGCATACCCAGCCCTGGCAGATACCTGATCATTGCCCGATCTGTGGATCGGAAGTGTTGCGTCTCAGCAACGAAGCCGCGCATCGTTGCATGGGGGGTATTTATTGTCCGGCGCAAAGAGTGGGTGCAATCAGTCATTTCGCTTCACGCAAGGCCATGGATATTCGTGGTCTGGGCGAAAAACTGATTACCCAACTGGTAGATCGTGAACTGGTCAAAACGGTGGCTGATATTTACTCCCTCAATGAAGACGTGTTGTGTGGTCTGGAGCGTATGGCCCGTAAATCGGCACAAAATCTGCTCGCCGAAATTGCAGCTTCGCGGCAAACACAACTTTGGCGCTTTTTGTATGCCCTGGGTATTCGTCAGGTCGGTGAAACGACAGCCAAATCACTGGCTGAGCACTTTGGCGATCTTGATCCGCTGATGACGGCAGATGAGGCACAACTGCAGAATATTCCGGATGTAGGGCCTATTGTCGCCGAGTCCGTCCAGCATTTTTTTGCGCAATCCCATAATCGGGAAGTGATTACGGCCTTGCGCACTGCCGGCCTGCACTGGGAGAAGGTCGCGCCCAAAAGCTCTGGACATTTGGCTGGGCGCATATTTGTCCTGACAGGAACTCTCCCGCAGATGAGTCGGGAAGAAGCCAAGGCGGCCATTGAGGCAACCGGGGCCAAGGTCAGTAGTTCCGTCTCCGCGAAAACCGATTATGTGGTGTTGGGTGCGGATGCGGGCAGTAAGGCAGAGAAGGCAGCCAAGCTGGGCATTACGGTTGTGGATGAAGCGCAGTTGCTGGAACTGTTAAAGGAGTCATACACAACCCTACATATGGATTGAAACTTAGCGGCGCGGCGGCGGTCACAAGGCTATTGCCACAAGGAGAGAAAAAATGCCACGTTTCCGTGTCCGCCTGCCCATTATGCATATGCTATGGATGCTATTGCCTGCTTCCTTGCTTTTGACTGGATGCGCGCAGGAAGTCTCACCCCATCCGGTCGCCCACATACCTGTGCCTTCCCATGTTATAACCCAGCCACCTACCCAGCGTTATGCGGCTCCAGGCGTACAGAGTGAGGATATTAATGGTCCCCTCGGGGGGCGGAACAGGTATTTGTCTGACGCTGAACTGGCCGCCTTACCCTCGCATCTGCGCGTTCATTTTGCTACGAACAGTAGTCAGGTCAATGTCCACGGTCGTCGTATTGCCCTGGATAATGCCCGGTTTTTATTAAAATTCCCCCATGTAGATGTACGTCTGGAAGGCAATTGTGACCAACGCGGTACCCAGGAATACAATCTGGCTCTGGGTAATCGCCGGGCAGAAGCCGTGGCGCGCCTGCTGGAAGCCGACGGGGTATCTGCCAGCAGAATTCAGATGGTTTCCTTTGGTAAGGACAATCTGCTGTGTTACGCCAATGATCCCAAGTGCTGGAAGCGCAACCGGCGCGTGGATTTTGTCTATCATGCCATGTTATCAGACTCCCAATAGTGGTACCGGCAGACGCGTGAGCGCTTGGCGACCAGTTTTTCTGGAGATCGGCATGATGGCCTTCCTGGCCGGTTGTGCAGCCTTACCGCCGGTTTCCAGCCATGCGGCTACAGCAGCTTGTGCCCGCGACAGATCTGAGATCGGTGTTATTGATATAGGCTGGCATACCGGATTGATCATTCCTGCTGATGAAATGCAGGGTGACTTAAAGTTTGTACCGCAGTATTTTCGGGTCAAGCCTCATGACTGGATTTTTGGATGGGGTAACCGGCGCTACTATATGGCCGAAAACCCCAGTGTCTGGGAGGGAATCAGCGCCCTGTTGCCTTCCCATAGCGTGATGCTGATCAGAGCCGTGGAAAATCTGAGTGCAGCAAGCGATCTGCCGGGTGTTAAAGTCCGGTGGTTACCGGTCACTCCGGAAAATCTGCACAGACTGGATAATTATATAGCTGCCTTTCTGACTGTAAACCATACAGACGGGTTGACAGTTGTTGGGGCCGGGCCTTATCCTCGCAGCAAATTTTTTGCCTCGCCGGGTACGTATGATGCTTTTCATACCTGCAATACCTGGACCGTAACCGCTCTGAAAACGGCGGGTTATCCGGTGCATCCGGCGGGGGTAATTTTCGCGGGGCAGGTGCTCAGCCAGCTGAAAACATTGCCGGTCTGTAAATAGCGCTGTTCTGCCCAAATACGTCCGTCGGGGTATATGAAATCAGCAAATACATCTGTTTCGTCCATTGCCGCGCTGAATGACGCCACTCTCGGGCTTTTTCACTTAAAAACCATGTTGACTGCCGGGCTGGGATTTTTTTCGGCAGCCTACGATTTATTTATCATTGGATACGCTTTGGCACTGATTCGTCAGGAATGGCATCCTGATGCCCTGATGATGGGCCTGATTGGCTCCGTTTCTTTGCTCGCCGTACTATTTGGGGCGTATCTGTTTGGTAGAATTGCGGATATTTATGGGCGGCGCAAAATATACGGTATTGAAGCCCTGTTGATGGTGCTCGGCGCACTCGGATCTGCCTGCGCCAATGATATCACCACATTGATTATCTTTCGTTTTATTCTGGGGCTGGGGGTAGGTGGAGATTATCCTTTGTCTTCAGTGATCATGAGCGAATATGCCAATCGGGATAATCGCGGATTGCTGGTGGGTCTGACTTTTTCCTTTCAGGCTTTGGGCGTTTTGATTGGCCCTGGTATTGCCCTGGCATTGTTGGCCGCACAAATTGACCATGATCTGGCCTGGCGCATCATGCTGGGGCTGGGGGCGTTTCCTGCGCTTGGTGCATACTGGATGCGACGCAGCATGCCGGAATCACCGCGTTGGCTGAATCGGGCCACAAAAGCTCCCAACAACGCGGATTCATCGGTTACCTCTCCAAAGCCACTGAGACATTACTGGCGATATTTGTTGGGTACGGCTGGGGCCTGGTTTGCTTTTGATTATGCCTATTATGGTAATACTATTTCGACGCCCATGATTATGCATGCGCTGGCCCCACATGGTGGGCTAATGGCCAATATTGCCTGGAGCTGGATTGTTTTTGCAATTGCTGCAGTGCCGGGATATTTTCTTGCGGCATTCACTCTGGACCGTATTGGTCATCGCCGTCTGCAATTGATCGGTTTTTTTTGCATGGGCATGGCTTTTCTCGCCATTGGCGTGATTCCTGATATAGCCGGGGCATTTGCTCTGTTTATTGCCTTGTATGCCATCAGTTATTTTTTTGCAGAATTTGGCCCGAATACCACTACATTTGTCCTGGCCTCAGAAATTTATCCTGCTCATTTACGGACTACAGCCGCTGGTATTTCCGCAGGGACAGCCAAGGTAGGCGCATTTATCGGGGTGTTTTTATTTCCCATTCTGCTCCAGGCGATGGGCATAGAAAACACCCTTCTGCTTACTTTTTTATTCAGTATGACGGGATTGGCACTGACTTTTTTATTGCCTGAACCTGCCCGCCAAAATTTGGAACAGGTGGCTGGCGAGGAAAATCTGACAGAGCAGGCGTTTTCCACTTCCGCCGGACCCAATCCCGAGATTAACCCGGAGGGGCCTGGTGCTGAAGGGAAACAGCAGATTGCGGGCTGATGCGTAACAAGGTCAAATTTTCGTGATTATATAACTCATAACTGACATAAATGCTTTGGATATGGAGATGATCCGGCAGGCTTCTGCGCATGTCAGAAACATCCCGACTGGGCAAGACCAGATAAAGGGGACTGGGGTTATGACGCAGAATGTTCTGTAATTCCGCCATATGCCTGGGCCGGTGCAAAATCATGTTGCCACGTCCGGCATAAAACAGAAAATTGGGCTGAAACCAATGCCAGGCGGCAATGCTATAGGGTTTATCACCTTGGTACTGACGGATTTTTTCTCCCATGAAGTAAGAAGGCTTCAAAATATTCAATGCTGGCTCGGTGTAGGTCATCAGCGCGAAAGTCAAGGCGGCGGCCCCGGCGGTCAGAGTGATCAACCAGCGTCCAACTTGGTCTTTCCATACCCAAAGCGCGGCAAGGACGGCAGACACGGCATAGGGTAAGCCCAGGTAATAAAGCGAGCCCAGGGGAGGAATTTTTGCCGGCACGATTATAGCGCCGGCATAGACCAGAGCCGCCCCGACGCTGAAAAGTACGGACAAGGACATATATAATCCCCGGCTGCGAAAGGGTATTTCCCCGGACAGGGCCTGGTAAAAGCGTCTTCCGAGAAAAATAAACAGGGGCGGGTAGGCTTCCCAGACATAATTGGGCAGTTTGGTGGCGGAAATACTGAAAAAAATGACCCACACCAATAACCAGCTGAGCAAAAAGGTATCTACAGGATATTGCCGGATCAGTTGCTTGCGTTTGCGCCACAGAGGTCGCAGTGCCTGAGGGAGAAATACGGACCAGGGGAGCAGGGCGAGGGGAATGGTCAGCAGGTAATAAAAAAACGGGCCCTGATGCCCCTGCATTTCAGCATTGTACCGGCTGATATTGGCCCGCAAAAGAAAGCCCAGATCCCATCTCCAGTGGCTTTCTACCCCTACGGCAACATACCAGGGCAGGCCGATCAGCAAAAACAAAGGTAAGCCCCATTGCAGGCGCCCTTCTTTCCATAAATAGGGGAGATTACCGCGCAACAATAAAAAAACCACAATAATCAGCCCCGGAATCAGGAAGCCTATCGGTCCTTCATCCACAGTGGCCAGGGCCATGGCGGCATAACTGAGTAAAATATTGAAGCTGCGTGTCTCCGGGAATTGATAGGCGTGCAAATAGCTGATCAGACTCATGCTGACAAATAAAATCAATAAAGGGTCTGGTACCGCCGCCCGGAAAATGATCTGGCTATGCAAGATAGTGGCAGCCACCAGGCCCGTCAGCAAAGCGGGACCGCTGCCTATCAGACGCCGTGTGGAGACAGTCAGGTACAGGACAAACAGCGCTCCCACCAACACCGAACCCATACGCAAACCCCAGCTGTTCATCCCGAACACTTCCACGCCACCCCACATGAGCCAGTAATTCAGAGCGGGTTTGGCAACGCGCAGGGTCCCGTTGAACAGGGGAAGCACAAAATTATGCTGCGCAAACATTTCCTTGAGCGCCTGGGCATTATTGGGCTCATCAATATCCCAGAGGCTGCCGCTGCCACTATGGTAGGCAAAGAGGATAAAAGCACCCAGAAACAACAGGCCCCATAAAAAATAAAAACGGGACAGACTAAGCGTTTTGTTGAAGGCCATATCAGCAGGCGGTCTCCATGGTAGGGGTCAGCATTGCGGCGCTTATCATATCAAAAATATGGTGCTGATCCTCCATAGCTTACTGCCAAGCGGGTTGCCGGGAACTTTTGCATTGTCTACATATCATATTAAGCTTATACGCCGACTAACTGCTCCAATGCTTTCAGGTAGAACTATTTGTTGTTATTGAACCGTATTGTCAATGGATAGACCCGTAAAATTCCTGCCCGCAGGACGGGCGCGTCTGGTCATCATCTTCCTGTTACTGACTTTTGCAGTTATGTTGATTCGCGATATTTATCTGCAGATTCTGGACCAGTCCACCTTGCGTCAGCAGGGCCAGATGCGCTATTTACGGGCTATTCCTTTGCCAGCCAGTCGGGGAATCATCACAGCCCGTAATGGTGAACCTCTGGCGGTAAATGTGCATGCGGTTACCATCTGGGCAGACCCTGCCATTCTGGATAAACACCACGACCAATGGGCAGAACTCAGTCATGCCCTGCATCTCTCCGAAGCCAGTTTTGCCCGTCGAGTGGCCAGCGGAGGAGCAGATTATGTCTATATTGAACGACAGGTTGCTCCGGAGTTCGGAACGGCTCTACAAAAGCTGCAGGTGCCGGGCATTTATGTACAGAATACTAGCCGCAGTTATTATCCTATGGGCGCGGTGACAACCCCCCTGCTGGGGTTAGTGGATGAGGCACACCAGGGTTCTGCCGGTTTGGAGCGTGGTTACAACACCTGGCTCAGGGCGCATCCCGGAAAGGAACTGGCACTGGTGGATGGACATGGTCAGATAGTGCACGTGGCTAAAGTGCAAAAACTCGCGCATTTTGGTCATCCCCTGCAGCTCACCATTAATCCCCAGATTCAATATTGGGCCTATATTACCCTGACCCGCTCACTGCATCATTTTCACGCCAAAGATGGATCTGCGGTGGTGATGAATGTGCATACCGGACAGATTCTGGCCATGGTCAGTGCACCCAGTTGCAATCCCAATGCAGAGGGTTCCTGCATGGATCCTGCCGACTATACCAATAATGCCGTACATCAGGCCTTTGAACCGGGCTCAGTGATGAAACCTTTTGTGGTGGCAGCCGCCCTGGCGAGCCACAGTGTTCAGCCTGATGCCCGATTCAATGTTTTTCATCCGCTGATAGTAGACGGTTATGCCATCACGGATGATGTGCGCCATCACATCCTGAATATTGAACATATTCTCAAATATTCCAGCTGTATTGGGGCCTCCAAAATTGCACTCAAAACCCCCGAGCAGATTATTTACAATATGTACCGTAGCGCCGGTTTTGGGCGCAAACCCGATCTCGGTTTCGTAGATGCGACTTCAGGGGTACTGCCCAACTGGCATAGCTGGAGTCTGGCGCGCCATGCCACCATTGCCCTGGGTTATGGGGTTAGTGTTACCACCCTGCAATTGGCAGATGCTTATGCCGCCTTTGCCAACGGGGGCTACCATATGCGACCGGAATTGGTCATGGGGCAGGCACCAGTCGCCAAGAGAATTATGCCTGCCTGGGTGGCCAAAAAATTGCGAGTCTGGCTGCAGAGTGTGGCGGAGCCGGGAGGAACAGGTATCTTGGCGGCCATTGAGGGCTATCATGTAGCGGGCAAGACGGGTACAGCCAATATGGCCAATGGTCATGGCGGCTTTTATGGGCATACCACCAATGCCACCTTTGTCGGCTTTGCTCCCGGCAATCATCCCCAACTGGTGATGGCCGTTTCCCTGCGCGGTAGTCATTTCAAATGGAATTTTGGGGGCATAGAAGCGGCACCCGTATTTCGGGTGACCATGCGTCATGCCTTGCAGGAGCTGGATGTGGCTCCTGCCTGCCATCATGGCCCGACCATGCGCATCACCATCAGGCCTGGCCAGAATCTGGCAGAAATTGCCCAGCAGTATCACAGTTCTGTTGCCCATCTCATGCAGATTAATCAGATGACTAATCCGGAAGATATCGACTCGGGCGCATTACTCATGGTGCCCACTCCCAAGGGGGGTAAGCATATTTGCCGTTTTGAGGCGCCACTGGTTTCCAGAGCCCAAGCCGAAATCTGGAGTGAAGGCGGGGGTGGGGCATAGGTGTGATATACACAAACACGACCTGAATGAGCTATGATCCAGCTGAGGCGCCGTACACAACAAATTACGAATACCCCATTTTTGTCGCCCAATTTGTGGCAGATTTAAGAGGCCTCGCGCCGCAATGTCGCCAGTGCGGCGCGAGCTAGAAAACCAGAACGGCTCTCGTGACGGCTTTTAGCCGCCTCGTCTACACGTCGCAGCACTCGTGCAGGCAAAGTAATATTGACTCGTTCCGCCTTGTCAGAGATGAGCGCCGGGTCCACATCCACCAGCGCCCAGATCCAGTGAGCAAACTCCGGATTAGCCTGATGCTCCGTGATGGCTTTAGGTTCTGGAATGTCTCCACTCTCATCAATCTGCACCTCCAGCCACAGTTCGATGGCTTCCTTGGCCATTTGGATGGCTTCGTCCAGGGTATCCCCGGCAGAGAAGCAGCCCGGCAAGTCGGGAACTACTACCCCGAAGGCATGGGTCTCATCCCCGGATTCAATAGCGATTGGGTATCTCATTTGCAGTTGCCCTCTTTAAGTCCTAAAGTTTCACCGTTTTTCCGCGAGGAAAATCGGCATGGTTAACAAAAATGTCGGTCATTAAATATTATTATTTATCTATGAATTATACTTATTTTGGCGCTATTTTGTTACCCTATTTTTCTTGTTTTATTTATTGTGAATCAGCCAGATAACGATGAATAGAACCGCCTTCCGTGATATAATGAGTGATCGTTAACGCTCTGATTATAAAACGCAAGAGGCCCTGTTC